>WGFP01000222.1 GCA_015492195.1 Acidiferrobacterales bacterium | reverse complement strand
TCTGGTACTACTTCGGCTCGCTGGCACTGTTGGTACTGGTCATGCAGGTCGTGACCGGGATTTTTCTCACCATGCACTACAAGCCGGACGCGACACTCGCATTCGCCTCGGTGGAATACATCATGCGCGACGTGCCGTGGGGTTGGCTTATCCGTTACATGCATTCCACCGGCGCCTCGGCGTTTTTTATAATCATCTATTTGCACATGTTCCGTTCATTATTGTACGGCTCCCATCGGAAACCGCGGGAGCTGGTGTGGCTTATAGGCATGATGATTTTTGTGGCCTTGATGGCCGAGTCCTTCATGGGGTATCTGCTGCCGTGGGGTAACATGTCCTATTGGGGCGCGCAGGTGATCATCTCCCTGTTCAGCGCCATCCCCTGGATCGGTGACGGCCTGGCGGAATGGATCCGCGGTGATTTTGTCATCTCCGACGCCACCTTGAACCGCTTCTTTGCTTTACACGTGATTGCGGTGCCGCTGATACTGATCGGACTGGTATTCATGCATATCGTCGCACTGCACAAGGTCGGATCCAACAATCCGGACGGCATCGAAATCAAGAAACGCAAAGACGAAAACGGGATTCCCCTGGACGGCATTCCATTTCATCCGTATTACACGGTCAAGGATGTCGTCGGCGTGACGGTGTTTCTGATGATTTTTGCCGCCGTTGTATTCTTTGCGCCCGAGCTTTGGGGCTGGTTTCTGGAACGCGACAATTTTATCCCGGCGAACAAATTGCTGACGCCGTCCGAAATCGTCCCGCTTTGGTATTTCACGCCGTATTATTCAATTCTGCGCGCCATGGTCTGGGATTTCCTCTGGATACCGGCCAAGCTCTGGGGCGTGATCGCCATGGGCGCGTCCATCGCGGTGTTTTTCTTGCTGCCGTGGCTCGATCGTTCACCGGTCAAGTCCATTCGTTACCGCGGTTGGATGAGCAAGACCGCGCTGACGTTGTTTACCATCAGCTTCGTGGTTCTGGGTTATCTGGGCACGAAGCCGCCCGAAGGCCTCAATCTTATCATTGCGCAAATCAGCACCGTGTTGTATTTCGCCTTTTTCCTGCTGATGCCGTGGTACAGCAAGTACGATAAAACCAAGCCCGAACCGGAGAGGGTGACTTGGGCCGGGACCCGCCCGGAGGAGAAATGAAAAGAATTCTGTTGATAGGCCTGTTGGCCGGCATTTCGGGGATGGCGATTGCCGGCACCAATGCGGGGGTGAAGCTCGATCCGGTGAAGATCGATCTTCGCGATAAACCTTCCCTGCAAAACGGTGCGCGGATTTTTGTAAATTATTGCCTGTCGTGCCACAGCGCCGCCTACATGCGTTACAATCGCATGGGCCGCGATCTCGGCATCAGCGATGAACTGGTCAAGGAGAACCTTCTGTTTGCGGCCGACAAGGTCGGCGATCTCATGAAAGCGGTAATGCCGGCGGAGGACGCCAAGGTGTGGTTCGGGACCGCGCCGCCGGATTTGACGCTGATAGCCCGCGCGCGCAAACCGGAGTGGATTTACACCTTTATGCGCAGTTTTTACCGTGATGACAACTCCCCAAGCGGTTGGAACAACACTGTTTTCCCCAACGTTGCCATGCCGCATGTATTATATGAATGGCAGGGTGACCGGCGCGCCGTCTTCAAGACGGTGAAGAAAAAGAACGTCGTGGAACAGGAAGACGGCACCAAGGTGGAAAAGGTGACCGAGACCAAGGTTTTTGACAGGTTTGAGCAAATGAAACCCGGCACCATGAGCGGGCAGGAATACAATGAAGCCATGCGCGACCTGACGAATTTTCTGGTCTATCTGGGCGAACCTGCTAAACTGGTGCGCTATCGCATCGGCGTTTATGTATTGATCTTTCTGGCGGTTTTCCTGATCTTTGCTTATTTGCTCAAGAAAGAATACTGGAAAGACATTCACTGAATAATCATCACGATTATTTAGGCGAGGGGGCATAACGCCCCCTTTCCTCGTCATGTTTGCCTCTCGGAGAAAAATAGGAATGGCGACCCCCGCTACCAGAAAACCCATTATGGTGTTGTATTCCGGGTCTACCGACCCTTACAGCCACCGTACGCGCATCGTGTTATACGAGAAGGACGTGGAATGCCAGATTGTCGAAATCGATCCCTCCAAGAAATCGCGTGAGCTCGCCGAGCTTAATCCCTATCATCAGGTGCCGACCATGATCGACCGGGATCTGGTGCTGTACGATTCGAACATCATCAACGAATATCTCGACGAGCGCCTGCCGCATCCGCCGCTGATGCCGGTGGACCCGGTCTCGCGGGCGCGGGCGCGCCTGATGCTGCTGCGTTTCGACCGCGACTGGTATCGCCTGCTTCCAGATGTCACCGGCGGTGACAGAAGGGTGGCGGGACGCGCGCGCAACGTGATTCGCGACGGGCTGACGGTAATTTCCCCGATCTTCAAGGAGCAGCCGTATATTCTGGGCGACGAGTATTCGCTGGTGGATTGTTCCCTCGCCCCGATTCTATGGCGCCTGGATCTTTACAAGATAAATCTGCCGCGTCAGGCGAAGCCCCTTATGGAGTACGCCGAGCGCGTCTTTGCCCGCAAGGCCTTCAAGCTGAGCCTGACCGAGGCGGAACAGGAAATGCGTTCCAAGCCGTGACGCCCGCGAACTGACGCCATGCCTGAAGACGGCCGCACGATCCCGCTCAAACCCTATCTGATACGCGCCGTGCGCAACTGGGCCGTGGACAGCGGCCTGACCCCCTGTGTTTTGGTGAACGCGTCGCTGCCCGGCGTCAAGGTCCCGGCCGACTACGTGGATAACGGGCGCATTGTCCTGAACATCCATCCCCGCGCGGTCGGCCGTTTTGATATGGATCACGAATGGTTGCAGTTTTCCGCGCGCTTCGCCGCGCGCAGCTTTGCCGTCGAGGTTCCGCTGGCGGCGGTGCTCGCCGTCTATGCCCGGGAGAACGGCCAGGGCATCTCCTTCACCGGCGAGGAGGACGCAGACGGCGACGGGGCGGCAATGCGTGACGCCGCCTCTCCCAAACGAACGCCGCGCAAGGGCCCAACGCTCAAAATCGTCAAATAACCTCTCGCCCTTTACCACCCGTCAAAGCCGCTGGGCATAGGGTTGTCAGGCGGCTCACCCTTGTCTCCCAAGCCCGGGTTATGTTTTAGTGACGTTTCGCGACGGACCGGTCCGCGTGCGAGGGACGCCATGATCAAGGTGATTCAGGCCGATATCACGACCCTGTCGGTGGATGCCATTGTCAACGCCGCCAACACCACCCTGCTCGGGGGCGGGGGCGTGGACGGGGCCATCCACCGCGCCGCCGGGCCCGAGCTGCTCGCCGCCTGCCGCAAGATCGGCGGCTGCCCCACCGGCGAGGCGCGCATCACGCCCGGTTTCAAACTCCCCGCGAAATGGGTGATTCATACAGTAGGCCCGGTGTGGCACGGCGGCGACCGGAATGAACCGACGCTGCTCGCCAACTGTTACCGCAATTCCCTGGAACTCGCGCTCAAGAATGGCGCGAAGACCATCGCCTTTCCCGGCATCAGCACCGGCGTCTACGGCTACCCCAAAGATCAGGCCGCGAAGATCGCGGTTATTGTCATGCGGGAGTATGAAAATAAGTTTGATGAAATAATCTGTTGTTGTTTTAGTGGAGGAGACAAAGCTCTCTATGAGAAAGTACTAGCTGAGGATTAAGGAACCGTCATTTTTCTTTTTCTTGCAGGGAGAAACCGAAGGTAAGGGACTATAATGAAAAATAGCGTTACCTCCAAAAACGGCATTAAAATACGACTCACGGATGAGCGCTGGTCGCATATATCTGAAGAACATGGCGAGCTGACCGGTTTACGCACCGAGGTAATGGAAACCGTGTCCCAACCGGAACGTATATTGGCCGGCGGAGAAGGTGAATTGCTCGCGATCCGCGAGATGGAACAGGGAAAATTCATGGTTGTTGTTTACCGGGAAT
>WGFP01000221.1 GCA_015492195.1 Acidiferrobacterales bacterium | reverse complement strand
CCCCGAGATAGCGCCCAACATCAGCTTCGGAGAGCGCCAATGCCGCCAAACCACGACGGGCCATGGGCACCAGATCCTCCAAAAGCAATTTTCGAATCGGCACGCGCTTGCCGTCGAGCCATATGATCGAAGCGCGGAGACCGTCTTTCGCCGCGGCATAGAAGTTGGCCCGGGCCTGTTTAAAGGAGAGAACCGATTCGGGCGCCGTCGGCGACGCAGCGAGGCTGTTGACCTGCCCGAAAAAAAACGCGGCGTTGGCAATGGTATCGATGAGGCTCGGTCCCGCCGCCGCCACGCGATGTTCCACGCGCAGATGCGGCGTGCCGTCCTCGTCGAAACCCACCAACGGCCGGTTCCAACGCCATATGGTACCGTTGTGCAGACGTAAATGGCAAAGCCTGTCCGGCGGATCGTCTTTCAGCGTGGGCAATAAAACCGCGTAGCTTTCAAGGTTTTCCTGGAAACATTCCAACAACGATTCGCGCGCATAGCCGGTGCCGAACGTGACCCGGTTCTTTTTTGAGGCCGCCATCGGCGACACCGCCACCGACTGCTCGAACAACGGAATGCGCGTCTCATCCCAGAGATCCCGGCCGAAGAGATAAGGCGAATTGGCGGCAACCGCCGCCATGGGAGCGGCGAGAATCATGGCCGCGTTGTAGAAACGCACCGACTGCTCTTGCGAAAGCTGAAGATGAATCTGAAACGAGGTGGTGGCCGCTTCGAGCATGACGTCCCGGTGGGCGGTATGGAGATGCTCTCGTCCCTGAATGTCGAGTATGATGGGCTTCCCCCGGCGCAGCCGCAATATCTGCTCGTTCAGTGCCCGATAACGTTCCTTCGACGACATGTGGGCCACGGTCATGTCACGGTCGCGCGCCGTCGGCAGGATTCCGATCATGAGCAGCTCGGCATCAAGCGTCCGTGCAACCTTATTACAATGTTCCCAGGTCCGGGAAAGATCGGCGTGCATGTTACTTAATGCATCCCCCTGCAAGCCGGCCGCCGGCGTGTTGATCTCGACGTTGAACAGCGACAGCTCAGGCACCACCAAGGGATTGTTGAGCCGGTTCAGAAAAATTTCATTTATGGGTGCCGGCACACCCCGATGATCGACCAGCCACGCCTCCACCTCGAAGCCGCCGATCGGCTTCCCGTCACGGAAACGGCGTTGGGCGAACCAGTCCCCAAGCAGCTTGGTTTCCCGCGCCAGCCGGGATTTATACTCTAAAAAATTCTCCTTGCTGAAGTGACTGGTCGCGATTTCTTCGCCCATGATCGTGTTCCGCCTGAGTCACTTGACTGGTCCGATTCGCGCACCCGACCTGATACATCCCACTCTGTGTCGGCCTAAAATTCAATTTAACTTAAAAACTGTAGTTATCCGCAGATTTCACAGATTTGCACAGATTAGATCAAAAGATCTTTTCATTCTTTTTAGATTAATCAATCTGAGTCAATCTGCGAAATCTGTGGATCAAACGATTTCTTCAAATTTAAGGGTAGCAAGTGTCGCCACGGCGGGGCGGTCTTGGGAGAATTATCTTGTAAAACAGTCGGCTGCGTATCCCTTCAGGCACGCCGCATGGCCGTGCCGATTCAAGACCGATCACAGCGAAATCAGTGGGCGTGACGAAACGTTCCTATTTTATAGAGGGAAATAAAATTTCAAAAAAGCGTGAACTCTCTACTTCCCTTTAGAACGTGTGCGGGAATTTCACGCCGATCTGGACATCAGACGCGTCAGGAGTCAACCCCACCCCGAGATTGGTGATCATCGTGGTCTTGTCACTCAAGGCATGGGTGACGCCGAGGTTAAGTATCGCGGTATTGGCGTCGCTTCCGGTAACGCTGACCCAGTCCCCGCCGTCCACTTTCGTGCGCGTCTTTGCCGTGAGACGTTGGGTGTACGACATACTCAGGCTGGTCCGCTCGTTAAGCGCAAAGGCGATACCCACCCCGTACTGAATCGAGTTCCCCAGATCCACTTTACCCGGCGTTACGGTGCCGGCCGTGGCGCTGATGTCATTAAAACGCCTGGGGAAATTATAAAAATAACCGATATTGGCAAACAAAATACCCGGATCTATCGTTTTTACAAACGACAAGCCCGTCGAGACCGCCCAAACCCCGTTGCCGCTTGGCAGTTCTTCGGGAACTATAAGACTGGTATTGTTCGGATCGGGCGAGATGAGCTTAACCCCATAGGGATCCGATCCGGTCGGAGCCTTGATACGCACGTTCCAGACGATGTCGGGCCGCGTGGCCGTCTCCGGGCGTAATTGATAATAGAGCCCGGTGCTGACGTCGCCCAGGCGTACCTTCGGCTCCATGGTTGCCTTGGCCGAACTCAGCCTGGCGGCATTCCCTCCCACTCCGCCCGACTGATAGACGGTCCGCCGCCACAGAAGAGGGGCCGCTACGTCCACTTGCAGCCGATCACTGATCCCCCAACGCCCCAAAATATCAAACGTTAAAATATCCGCCTTGACTTCATCGACCGCGATATCACCCAGAAAAATGGAATCCAACGCCAGAAACCCATTCAGCGCAAGTTGTTTGCGATCAAAGCGGGAATAGGTCACGCCGGTTTCCAAGGTAAACCGGCGATCAAACAGTGCGCCTTGCTCCTGATAGACGGCCTGGGCGCTTTTAGTGGCCGGCGCTTCCTTGACCGGCTCATCATTCTGTGTCGAAGGCGCGGCGGTCTGTTCCGCGGTTTTCTTGTCGGCAGTCGTCTGTGTCTGCCGGGCGGCATCGGTCGCCGGCGCGGCCGTGGGCAGCCCCTTACCCCGTTGATTCCAGTAATATTCGGCCTGGTTCAAACGTTGCTCCAGCTCGCGCAGCCTTTTCTCGTCATCCAATCGCTGCTGTTTCAGGCGCTCAATCTGCTGGCGCATCTGATTGATGTCGAGGCTGTCGGCCGCCCCGCCGACAACGGGACCGGCGAGTAACGTCAACCCGAATAACAGGCGCGTTCCTGCCCCACCCAGACTTTTAAACGCGCCAAAAACCCCATTGCCCCGCAGTCCGGGGCATCTATTCAACCGTTCCATATTTCTTACCCGATCAGATTAATTAATTACGTTTTCTCTTTAGATGATCGTGACGTTTTCCATCTCGCCGCTTGCCGCACACCGAAGTCTCTACCCCCTAAGTGCTGGCGATGGAGCGGCGGCGGGTTCTAATACACTACAACCCGGCCGGCCGCAGCCCCCTCAAACCCTGCAATGCCGACCGGATATTGGCCGACACCCTTTGCGAATTAACGGAGCGGAATTGGGCCGTCAGATTCAGCTTGTTGGTGATGTTGTTCATGTCGCCCATCACCCGAACGTTCTGCCGCAATCCCGCCAGACTGGTAATTGACTGCTTCGCCACCCCTTGTCCGGGTATCGTTATCTCCACGCTCAGGCCGTTCTTATCAACCGATGCCACCGCCGTCGCGCCCGATTCGGTCGAGGCCGTCACCGGACCTGATTGAAGGGGATGACCGGTTGTCGCCGTTTCGTCGCCTGACGAGTCGGCCCGGGTCTTGATGTTCAGCGTGATATTGTTCCTCACCTTGTTCGTATCGCCCGTGACCTGAACGACCTGGGTGACACCTTTGGTGTCCTTCAAACCGCCCTCGGAGATCTCAGTGATGCTTTTCGATCCATGGTCATGGTCATGGTCAATCAATTTGTCCCCGTCTAAATCCTTGTCCACCTTGGCGATCCGCACAACGCTTATCGTCGGACGGAAATGATGAGATTCGCCCCGCTTCACATCCAGATTCACCCCGCTGGTGAAAACGCGGCCCTCGGCCGTTTTCCACTCGGTGTACATCTCGATTCCGAAATACACGATCTTGCCCCGGTCAACAAAACGCCCCCGTATATTGGCAAGCTCGTCATCCGAAACTTCGGTTGCTGTCTTAAACACGCCCAGATTGGGTAACAGGCCGGCCCATGCGGCGGTCGAGAGAAGAACGGCCCCGATTACTGCCACCACCAAAAATCTCTTGGTTCCTTTTCTTCTATTAATATTCATTTTAAAGCACACCCCCGCGCGCGACTCTGGTTGTATTTGAAAACAAATCTGTCACGTTCTAAAACAGATCCATAAACGTAAATCCAAAATCCAAAAGCTCGGCATCCGTGATAGGCGACTTGAGCGTCGTCCGCTTGATGCTGAGCGGCTCCGACGGTCTCAGGAGCACCGTCTTCCGGTCGAATCCCTGGCCGATCACGGCGAACACCACGCCGTTCCATCCCTTGGCGAAATCATCAATCGGCATCACTTTATTGCCCAGGGCGGGATCCGCCAGATAGGCCTTGCCGTTGGCTACTTTTTGCAAAACCACGAAATGCTTGTAACCCTTGATGTCCAGCAGGACAATCGTCGGGACCCGGACGTTCGCCAGGTCGGAAACCTTGAGCTTATAACCGCGCCCGCGCATGCCAAGGCTTTGGACATAGTTCTTGATGTCGAGCAGCGAAAACCCGCGTTGGCGCACCAATTCCGGGTCACTGACTTTCATCATGCCTCTCAGCACGTCTTCCTCGGTCATGTGCTTGCCATAGGCGTACTTGAGGACGGTGGCGAGCGCGGCGGCGCCGCAACTGAAGTCCGTCTCCTGCTCAATCAGATTGGAATAGCGCGCCTCGCGCATACTGACAATCTCTTTGTGAATCAGCGCGCCGCCGGGAAGGACGCCGCCGAGGCGAATCTTGCCCGCCTGAACCGGCTGTACAAGCAAGCCGACCACGATCACGACGGGGATTGCCCATGCCGTTGTAAGGACGCGTCCGATAAATCTTTTTATCACGATTTTAATTTTCTCCTCCGGTCTGGAAGCGCAAGGCAAAGCTGTTGGCGGTCGCGTTGCCGGAGCCGGCCGATTGGTTGACCTGGATAATCCCGCGCGCCCCGCGGAACGCGGAGTCGTCCACCAAGATCGCTCGCACGCCTTTGCGTCCCGATTCCGTGGTCAATTGCAGACCCACGCTGGACACGGTCTGCGCCAATTCGCTTTCGGCGACCACCTCGACGCCATAGGCAATGGCGACTCCGTTGGCCTGCGCATTGCCGATGCCGCTGGCCTGATTGACCTTGATCACGCCCCTGGCGTTGGCGAAGGCATTGCCTTGGACGTTAATGGTGGACACATCCGGCGCAACGCCCTGGTTGTTTCCGACCGACTGAAAGGCGTTGATTTGGGCGAGCCCTTTCCCGCGCGCCTCACTCAGGGAAATGGCCGTGGCGTTAAGCTGGAGATTAAAATCGCCGGCGGCAAGGTTCACGCCGATTACGCCGCGCGCGTCGCTCAGCGCGTTACCGTCCACCACGCTCAGCGTGGTATACCCCGGACCCATCAGATCATCCGCCTGCGCTACACCGGCGAGGCCGGCTGACATAAACAACAACGCAATTTTCAATTTGTCGGCGATTCTCATGACGTTTTTTCTTTTCCGGATACCTGTGTTCTCATCATCGGCCTACGGACCGGGGGCTATGGATTGGTCTATCGCGCCCGTCAGGGTGCCCGCAAACCCCGCGGTGGCCTGATCGACGGCGGCGCCTACCTCACCCCCGGCGGCGGTGCCGGCGCCGAGGATCATTGAGCTCAATCCAAACGACGACTCAACGGCGCCCCCCGACCCGCCACCGCCGACATGGGCGACGCTTGACGTCCGGCCGTTGGCGGCACCGGGTTGCTCCAGGCCTCCAACGGTGCTCGCCCGGATATTCCCCGCCTCCGTTTCTGAAATCTCGATCGCCTGGATCATCCTGCTGGATGCGGACAGCGCCGCATTTCCATCGACATTGCCGCTGATGGCCTTGCTGTCCGGCGCCGGGTTTATGTGAGCGGACACCGGGCCCTGTGGCGACGCCGGACGATAGGCCGTCCTCGGAGAAACTTCGCGCACGATGATGATGTCGCTTCCGCTTTTGAACTCGCTTTCGCTGATGTCGGCGCCGATGACATACGTCGGCATCATCGCGACCGTCGCCAGTGCCGTCAGGATGACTCGCGTTACAGAAACCCTCGTGCGCCTTTGTTGCATGCGTTCAGTCACCCCGCCGATTACTGCACGTTGTACGTGATACTGGTCGTCTGGACATTGCCCCGCCCGGTATCCTGAATTTGCACGTTCTTGCCGCCGCGCTGTCCCGTCTCGTCCCACAGAATCACCGCCACGCCGGTGGTGGGACTGGCTTCCGGTTTGTCCATACCTTTGCCGTACACGCTGGAAAGCACACCGTCGTCAACCGTGTTGCCGGGGATGCCGACAAGCGACTCGGCCATAAGCGGGTTGGGCGTAACCGGTACATCCGCACGGGCCACTATGATCGGTTCCACGGCACCGATCGGATCCGCCGCCGCCGGGCCGGAAATGAAAAATACGGCGCAAGCAAGCGCCAGCGACAAACCCAAGCGCCGCAGACGCTGAAATAGATGTGTTGGAATACTCATCGGGTTGCCCTTTTTGTTGTTCGCCACGATCCGTCCTCTATCCTTGTTTTTGTCTCTCTACTAAGGCAATTCATATGCCAAGTCGTAAGTTCTTATCTGGTTGTTTTGATTACGTTTATAACGGTCCAAACTTAAAGTAATGTTTGACATTGTTACATTCAGTTAACAGGTTTTGCCGCCGGAACGAATTCACCCTTGTATCCCTGCATTTCCCGTCTTCGCCGTTTTGTAAGGCTTTCGGTACATTTTTCCGCCGGATAATCCCTGTTTTTCGCTGGAATCCGGCCGTCTCTCCCGCCTGTTTCGACGCGCCGGCGCGATGAAATCGCCTGGGATAACGTCGGCTTGAAATCATTTCTTGTGTCACTCCGCTGAAAAAGAAAGAAAAGGTCCCGACCGGATGCCGGTCGGGACCGCCTTGAATGTGAGTATAAATCACTCACCCATCTTCACTTTGTGTTTCTGTCGGCTAAAAACTCACCAGTTTATTACTCACCGCCGCCGTTACCGCCGCCGACGCCACGGGAAGCCGAGATAGCCAGGCTGTTGTTCTGCTGGTTACCCGTGCCGGCCGCGATGTTCACGCCGATGTTGCCGCGGGCGTTCTGCAGCACTTTGCCGGAGATGCTGGCGGTATTCACCGCGGGTGAGTAGATCACGCGGGTGGTGGTGACATAGCCGGTGAAGGTGCCGGCCAGCGCTTGATAGCCTGCCTCATAACCGGCATAGCGACCGCCCTCGGAGCCGTAGTACCGACCGCCCTCGGAGCCGTAGTACCGACCGCCCTCGGAGCCGTAGTACCGACCGCTTTCGGAGCCGTAGTACGTGCCGTTCTCGTTGAAGGAGAAGGCGCCGCCGTCGTTGTTGCGGTCCACCGCGCCTTGGGCATAACGGTCAAAGTCGGAGTGGCCATGGCTGGGGCCGCCGGTGTGCTCCCGTCCATCCCAGTTGTCCACGTACAGATCGCCGACCTGGTCCGAAATGCCTTTATAACTGCCACGCTCGGAGCCGCGGTAGTAACCACGCTCGGAGCCGCGGTAGTAACCACGCTCGGAGCCGTAGTAGCTGCCACGCTCGGAGCCGCGGTAGTAACCGCTTTCACCACCGACATAGTAGCCACCCATCGAACCATACATAGTGACACGGGTTGTGTCTTTATACACGTCGACGCGACCCTGGTTTACGGTCGTGTTGCGGTTGGATTCCTGATCCACCGTTACCATGGCCGTGCTCGCCATGCCGCCCGACACTGCCGCCGCCAGGTTGTTCCTCTGCTGGTTGTTGTTGCCGGCCGCCATGTTCACGCCGATGTTGCCGCGGGCGTTCTGCCCCACACGGTCGCTCATGCCGGCGGTGTTGGCCACACCGGAGTTGTAGGTTTCATTGAACTCACCGTCCTGCCAGGAATGGACCTGCGCATCGGCCATGCCGAACACGAAGCCGGCATCCGCCGCCGCCAGGGCCGCGGCATTGTCCTGCTGATTGTTGTCACCCGCGACGACGTTGAGGCCCACGTTGCCGGATGCGTTTTGCAGGGCCTTTCCGGAGGCTTCCGCGTTGTTATCCAGCGGGCCCCTGGAGTTGTCACCATAGTTATTGTTGTTGCGCTGCTTGTTGTCGGTCATCGCCCGTGAATAGGAATTCGGGCGAAGATTCGCGCGCACGTTAATGTCCACGTCCTCGTCAAGCGAGACGTCTTTCTCGATGTTGACGTCGACGTTGTCTTTGCTCGTCGAGATGTCCGTGTCGATGTTTAACTCGAGATCCGCCTTTGCAGAGAAGGCAAAATCATCGCCTTTACCGCCGTTCGGCTCCGAATTACTGGTCTCGGCCCACGCAGCGGGCGACGCGGCCAGCGCGGCGACCGCCAGTGCCAGGGTAGTGTGTTTGAAGTTCATAACAGTTTCCTCGTTGTTGTTGCAAAAAGACCGCTCTCCCTTTCCAAGCGGAGCGCGCGTTTTCAAGAGAAAACGGGTGGAGCGCAGAACGTGATACGAAGTAAAACCAGCCGCATGGAGGTCTGTCGACTCGTGCGACAGAGGATGGCTGGATACGCTGTGTTTTTCTTCGTAGTGCGCGAACTGTGCTCCTCCCGGTTTCTCGCTCCCTTACATAGCAACCCGTGTGCCAAGTATGCATCCCCTTGTTTTAAGTTTGTTTTTTCTCAGCGAACAAAAAAATCATCTCCACATCCTGTATCGTTTGATTTACACCGCATCACGGCGGTGACTTTGATTGATACGAGAATAAAGGCTGTGAACGATTAAAAGGCGTTGTGTAACGGTGGCGTTACACAGTTCCAGAAACCAACAGTCGCAATGTCAAAAAACAACAATTGCGATTCCAGGCAGGATTAATAGGCAGGATTAACAGGATTTACAGGAGGAAATAAAAACAATAGACAGGATGTACAGGATTAACAGGATAAAAAATTTGAAAGATAACAATCCGCAGATTTCACAGATTCACGCAGATTGCTTGAAATTAGTTCTCATAATCTGTCACTGCTGTCCCACTTAAAACAGAAAAATGTCATTTAACTTGTTATTTAGTAACTTGCTATTTAGGGGCATTAACTATCTCAAACCCCCTATGTGGACATGAAATCATAAAGAACCGAATTCGTCATGCCTGCGTAGGCAGGCATCCAGTAAATTGTTAATGAGTATACTCGTTCAGATCGCTGGATTCCCGCCTCCGCGGGAATGACGCATAAGTGGGACAGCAGTGATAATCTGTGAAAATCTGTGCAATCTGCGGACCCAAAATTTCTTTAGTCTATTTTTATTTAATCTTGTTAATCCTGTAAATCCTGTCTATTTCTGAGAGATGCTCAGGCGCAGATATGGTACTTCTCCATCAGGCGGTAAAGCGTCACGCGCGATACGCCCAGTTCGCGCGCCGCACGCGATATATTGCTGCGGGTCCGCGCCAAGCAGTGCTGAATCGCGGCCTTTTCCGCCTCGCCCCTGGCCTCGTCCAGGGTCACCATACGGCGGCGCGACGCGGTGGTATGCAGGCCGAGATCCTGCGGCGTAATCAGGCGTTTGTCCGACATGATCATCGCCCGGCGTATGCGGTTGATCAGTTCACGCACGTTACCCGGCCAGTCGTGGTCCATCATCGCCTGGAACGCCTTCTGGCTGAACCCCTTCAGGTTCTTGCGTTTTTCCTTCGAAAACTTGTCGAAGAAAAAGCGCGCCATCAATTCAATGTCGTTCTTGCGCTCTCGAAGCGGGGGAACCTGGAGGTTCAACACATGCAGGCGGTAATACAAATCCTCGCGGAAACGACCCTCTTCCACCGCGCGCTCGAGATCCACGTGCGTGGCGGCGACGATCCGCACGTCGACGGGAATCTTTTTTGTTCCGCCGACGCGCTCAATGGTCTTTTCCTGGAGGAACCGCAGCAAATTGATCTGCAATTCAATCGGCAGGTCGCCGATCTCGTCGAGAAATATCGTTCCGCCGGCCGCCGTCTCGATATGCCCGATCTTGCGTTGATGCGCACCGGTGAACGAACCCCTCTCATGACCGAAAAGCTCGGATTGAATCAGGTTGGCCGGCAAGGCGCCGCAGTTCACCGCGACGAACGGCCCGCCCGCGCGGCTGGAACGCTCATGCAACGCCATCGCGGCGAGTTCCTTACCCACGCCGGATTCGCCGGTAATCAGGACCGGCGCGTCGACGCTCGCGATCTTGCGGATGGCGCGAAACAGTTCCTGCATGACGTCGCTGGCGCCGACCATTTCATAATCGCTGAATTTCTCTTCATCCTGCCGGATGGTGCGCGTCATGGTCGCCATGCCGTAGGCGTGTCCGAGGGAGAAAAGAAGGCGGTCAACGTCCGCCGGCAGGGTATGATAGTCGTAAAAATAATCGGTGATTAAACGGGCGAATTTCGCCGATTCCAGGCAGGAAGAACTCAGCATCGCCACCCATTCCATGTGACCGCTGAAGGGCCATAGATCAAGTATCTCGCGGTTGGAATCGGCGCTTTGATCGAGTCGGGCAAGGCCGACGTGGATGTTACGCGAGTCAATGATTTCTCTCGCCTTGGCGGTGTCATGCGCAACGCATACCTCCCATCCGGCGGAGCTGATTTTGGGCACGAGGGAATCCGCTTGCCCAGTGGTTTCAAGATAAAGCAATTCACGCACCGACATCAATTCTTCTCCGCATTCTTCTTGATTCGTTCTTCATCAGCAGCAACGATTTTTGTTAGTCAGCTGCTAAGGCGATTACACAGTGATGCAATATTGCCTTTTGACGGCTTCCCGGCGGACGTTTTATAACGCCCACTTCTTTTAGAGAAGCCTTAAAAAAACGGGGGAAGTGCAAACCGGCGAATACGAGTACTACCCTTAAACGTCGGTTTTGCGAGGCATCCTACCTGACCACTCCTAACGTGATTCAACATCCATATTATTTTTTTGCAATGCACCCCTCTGCGCCACACAGTGTATTACCAAGGCATCAATTAAATCAAGTGAATGGCGACGAAAGACGATGGTCAAAAATTTGGAATGATTCAAATTAGAAAATGATCCGCGCTTAATATTTTTTTGGTTAAACCAGGAATGATCCCGGATTTCTTGGTGTGATGTGGATTTGTTACAGGGTTGAAACACAAATGGCAACGGACTATGCATGGGAAATATGTCTTTATGTTATTTAAATAGAAAAAATTTTACTGCCGAAATTTGTCACTGCCGAAATTTGTCACTATTTCGCACTTAGCTGGTGCAACTGCAAACAAAAGGGTAACTGCGTTATGATGGAGCGTGCTCCACGGTCAGCCTGGTGGTAAAATTATTTTCTGACAAGCACTTAACTGAATAATCTCATGGAGTTT
>WGFP01000220.1 GCA_015492195.1 Acidiferrobacterales bacterium | reverse complement strand
GCGGTGTATTTATGGATGATGATGGAACGACGCATGAACCGTTACAGCAAACCGGTCGGGTACTTTGCATTCGTATGGCGGTTGATCCTCACGACCGGTACCGGATCAATCTTCGGCTTCCTGGTGGCGCGGCAAGCCTACGACGCCGCCATTATGGCGCCGATGTTTATCATCATGTCCTTTTCCTTCGGTCTGGCTGTTTTTCTGCTGGTACTGATGCTGACCTATCATTGGACGGCGCGCCCTCTGGGCGACGCAGTTGTCCGACGCCTTAAGAACCTGCTCGGCGTGTTTGTCAGCGCCGTGCTTTATTTCACGCTGGCGTACCACCTGACCAATCTCTATATTACGGAACACCACGGGTTCGAGCGTTTCCTATTGCTTGACGGCGGCAGTTACACCCAGATGTTCTGGATCGGCCACGTGATCATCGGCGGCGTGCTTCCCTTGCTGATGCTCTATACCCCGGCCATCGCCAAGTCACGCCTCATGATCGGGATCGCCTCCCTGCTCGTTATTCTTGGCGGGCTGGCACAAGTATACGTCATCATCATCGCCGGCCAGGCCTATCCATTGACACTATTTCCGGGTATGGAAGTAGAAAGCAGTTTCTTTGACGGCACCATCAACAAATACACGCCTAGCCTCCCGGAAATATTGCTCGGACTCGGTGGTGTGGCGCTGGCGCTTGCCATGACCGCCTTCGCCGTTAAGGTGCTGCCGTTCCTGCCCCAGAGCCTGGCGAACGCCGATGTGGATCCACATTACGCCGGCCGTACGACCGAAGCCAAGCAAGAAGTCGTTACAACCTAGATGTGTTCAACATCAAGCAACTCAACGCAAAGACACCAAGGCGCAAAGTTTCAAAAATTTAAACCATCTGCCTTTTTATTTTTTTCTTCGCGTCTTTGCGCCTCTGCGTTGAGTAGTTAAATTTCACTTAGAGGTAAGTGCGTGAACCGTCTGCTCATCTCCGCTGCCCATAAGTCTTCCGGCAAAACCACACTGAGTCTCGGCCTGTGCGCCGCTTTGCACAAACGCGGACTGGTTGTACAGCCCTTCAAGAAGGGACCGGACTATATCGACCCCATGTGGTTAAGTCTCGCCGGCCGACGCGATTGCCATAACCTGGACTTTTATCTGATGGGGCGGGATGAAATCCTGCGTACCTTCGCCGACCATTCCCGCG
Source organism: Acidiferrobacterales bacterium (assembly GCA_015492195.1). GTDB lineage: Bacteria > Pseudomonadota > Gammaproteobacteria > Acidiferrobacterales > Sulfurifustaceae > S146-88. Next base: position 5,857 of record WGFP01000220.1, on the reverse strand, counting down.
ATGCCGACATCAGCCTGATCGAGGGCAACAAGGGATTGTATGACGGTCTGGACCTCGACGGCAGTAACAGCAACGCCGCCCTGGCGCGTCTGCTGGAAACACCGGTTGTACTCGTCATCGACGCACGCGGCATGACGCGTGGCATCGCCCCCCTGATTCTGGGCTACCAGGCCTTCGACCCCAAGATTCGAATCGCGGGAGTTATTCTCAACCAACTGGGGGGGTCCAGGCATGAAGCCAAACTGCGCGCCGTGATTGAACATTACACGGAGGTACCTGTCATCGGGGCCCTGCACCATGATGACCGCCTCGGTATTATTGAACGTCACCTGGGTCTCGTGCCAAGCAATGAAACCGATCATGCCTTCCGGCGAATCGACACGATTTCCGATCTTGTCGCCGAGCACGTAGACGTAGACAGATTGATCAGCATCGCCGCGTCAGCGACGCTGCTCGCACAAAGCACCTCCGCCCCGACCCCTCTCCCAAAGGAAGAGGGGGTTCCGATAAGAATTGGCATCGCGCGGGATGCGGCGTTTTCCTTTTATTATCCCGGTGACCTTGAAGCTCTGCGTAATGCAGGCGCCGACCTTGTTCCGTTTAATACGTTGCAGGATTCCCATCTGCCGGCGGTCGACGCCCTTTTTATCGGTGGCGGGTTTCCCGAGGTCCATATGGACGCCCTGCAGGCCAATGCCACCTTGCGCCGAGACATCCATCAGGCAATTCAATCCGGGATGCCGGTCTACGCGGAATGCGGCGGCCTGATGTACCTCTCCCGCAGCCTGACTTGGCACGGTCAACGGAGAGAAATGGTGGGCGCCGTTCCCGCCGACACCGTTATGCACGACCGGCCGATGGGGCGCGGTTACGTCCTGCTGCGCGAGACAGGAAATGGCCTATGGCCGTTGTCCAACACCGATAACAAACCGGCAGAAGTCAGGGCGCATGAATTTCATTATTCCAGCCTGGAAAACTTGGATCCAAACCTGGAATTCGCTTACGACGTGCTGCGCGGAAGCGGCATCGACGGCCGCCATGACGGAATCGTCTACAAGAATGTACTGGCCTGTTACGCCCACATGCGCGATCTGGCAAACAACCACTGGGCCGCGCGTTTCATTAACTTTGTGCGTCTGCACAAGAAACGAACAGCAAGCGACAAGTTACAAGTATCAAGATAAACACATCATACATTACTTTCAATTTACTACTTGCACATTAAAGGAACTGCTTGATGATATCCGTTACCAAACAGGCTGCCGCCCAGATCCGAAAAGCCGCGGAACAAAGTGACGCACTCAACATGTTTCTGCGAATTGCCGCACGCAAAGGACAGGACGGCTCCATCGAATACGGTATGGGTTTTGATGAAAAAAACGATGAGGACGTGCACCTGACGTCCGAGGGCATTGATATATTAATATCAGATTCTTCCAAGGAGCTGCTCATGGGTGCGGTTCTGGATTACGTCGAAATAAACCCCGGAGAATTCCGGTTTATTTTTAAAAATCCAAATGACCCCGCCCATACAACGATACCGCCCGACACCGGAAATCACTGAACGGCTATCCTATTCTCGCCCCTAGATGAAAATACCCGCACCCTGATTCGCAACATTACTGCTGATTAGCCACATCACGCTCTTCTTCATCTAGAATCTGTTATTATTGAATGGCTTAGCACGGGCAGGGGTGGGTCCTTTGATGGGCCTTGATGCATTATGGTGACATCGCGAGATAAAACTGCTTCCATTCGATCGCGTCTGGCGACATGGATAACCATGCGGAAAAGCGGCTTACGGCGCAGGCTTTACAAATTGCTATGGAACGAGCTGTCGGTCCCATTAATCGTCCTGACAATTATTTTCCTCGGTTTAGTCGGCGTGGAGCTACTCTCCCTTGCTAAACCGGGGTACGCAGGCTGGTCGCCCGCCGCAGAGCTGATTCTGCTTCTATCCGCGGCGATAACTATTATTTTTATTCTCTATAGAGTCAGCCATAGGCTGATCGAACCGCTGGAGCACCTGCGCAATTGGGCGTCACGCATACGTGGAGGAAATCTCTCTGCAAAGATTACAGCGCCACTAGATGGAAACTTTGCGAAACTAGCCGACGATATCAACAGCTTTAGCAAAGAACTTAAGTCGCTCAAACTTGATATGGATTCACGGGTGCGCGCACAGACGGTACGCATGGCGCGCAAGACCCAGTCTCTTGACATCCTCTACGACGTGGCAACCAGCCTCACTGAAGCCGGCAGCCTGGATAAACAACTCGGCAGCTTCCTTGATACCTTTATAGAGCTGGTGGACGCGCGTGCCGCCTCGGTCCGCGTGCTCATGGAAAACGGCCAGACTCGCCTCATCGCCAGCCGCGGTCTGGAACCCAACGTCGTGGAAAAAGACAGACTGATGGAACCGGTATGTCAGTGCGGATGGGCGGCCACCAAAGGCGGCATCCGGGTTCAGCATGGCACGCACGAGTGCGCCAAGCTGATCGGCGTACCGATGCTGAAAAAGGACTGTAAGGATTTTGTCGTGGTGCCCGTCCAGTACCAAGATCGTGTCATCGGTGTGTACAACCTCTTCCTGGACAGGCCGCTCACCACCCTTGGCGAGGACGTCCACGACCTGCTCGTCAGTGTCGGAAAACATCTGGGGCTGGCGATTGTGAAGGCCCGGCTGGACAATGACGCCAGACGACTTGCCATCATGGAGGAACGCAACATGCTCGGCAATGAACTCCACGATTCCCTGGCCCAGTCTCTGGTCGGCATGCGCCTACAAATCAAGATGCTCGGCGAAACCCTGCATAAAAAAGACGTGCGCACGGCACAAAATGAAGTCAGAAGCCTACGGGAGGCGATCGAGGAAGCGCATACCAGTCTGCGCGAACTGCTCGCCAATTTTAGATTAAAAATTGATGAAGGCGGACTGATTCCCTCACTCAATAACATGATTAAACGCTTCAATCAGGAGACCGGGATTTCCGTCTTTCTCCAGAATGAAATCACAAACTTAAACCTGTCTCCCGCAGAAGAAATCCAGGTTTTTCATATTATCCAAGAAGCGTTGACCAACATACGCAAGCACAGTCAAGCATGCAATGCGCGCGTTCTTCTGACCGATGATACGGATGGGCGCTACGCGGTCCTCATTGAAGACGACGGCTATGGCATGGTTACTTCACAAGCAGGCGCGTCGGATGAGCATATAGGCCTGTCGGTTATGCATGACCGGGCACGGCGTATTAATGGCGAGTTGACGATTGAAAGTGAACCGGGGGAAGGAACGAGAATTTTCCTCACATTCGGCACGGCATCCGGAACGGAGAACTCTCAGGTATACGGAGGATAGCAATTGCGAGTATTGCTAATTGATGATCATGCCTTAGTTCGTAAGGGCATGGAGGAACTGCTAAGCAGCCGTGGGGTCGAGGTTGTCGCCTCTGTGGGTACCGGTGAAGAAGGGGTCAGCCAAGCGCTTGCCCTTAAGCCTGACATTATCCTGCTTGATATAAGAATGCCCGGCATGAGCGGCATCGATACACTAAATAAACTACGATCAAGCGGATTAAAAACACCGGTTCTTATGCTGACCATGAGCCGTGAGGACGCGGATCTTCGCGGCGCCCTGCAAGGCGGGGCCCAGGGTTATCTCCTCAAAGACATGGAACCCGAGGACTTGTTACCGGCGCTTCAGGCGGCGCTGCGCGGCGACAATGTCGTCGCCAAGGAAATGGTGGACACGCTTGCCCGAATCGTGCAGGGAAAACCGGATGACGCACCCTCACAACGTCAACCCGCAGCTCTTCTTTCAGATCTAACTCCACGCGAACACGAAATTTTGAGTCACGTCGCCGAGGGGCAAAGTAATAAAATGATCGCGCGCGCGCTCAATATCACCGACGGTACCGTGAAGCTGCACGTCAAATCCATCTTGCGCAAGCTTGGGGTTCATTCGCGTGTGGAGGCGGCCGTCATTGCCGTGGAACATGGTTTGGGACGGAAGAAATCGGTGAGGAGTGAAGAGTGAGGCGTGAGGAAAATATTTGCGAGTGGCGAGGGATCTCGAATAATTTAATTCTGCTTCTCACGCCTTCACTCCTCACACCTCACTCCTAACCCCTCACTAATTCACATGAGTCGGCTCGAACCATCTCAGCTTCTCACGAAGGGAGACCACTTCTCCGACGATAATCAAAGTGGGCGCCTTGACGTCGCTCTTTTCCACGATGTCAGGCAAGGTTTCCAGCGTACCGGTAAACACCCTCTGATTCGGCGTGGTGCCCTGCTGCACCAGCGCCGCCGGCATGGACGCAGGCATGCCATGGGCGATGAGTTCCCGGCAGATCACTTGTATGCCGTGCAATCCCATGTAAATAACGATTGTCTGCCTCGGTTTTACCAGCGCCTTCCAGTCCAAATTGACGCTTCCATCTTGCAGGTGGCCGGTGACAAACGCGACGGATTGCGCGTAATCGCGATGGGTAAGCGGAATACCGGCATAGGAAGCGCAGCCCCCCGCCGCTGTAATGCCCGGCACAACCTGAAACGGGATACCCTCGGCGGCCAGAGTATCGATTTCCTCGCCGCCACGCCCAAAAATAAACGGGTCGCCGCCCTTCAGTCGAACCACGCGTTTGCCTTCTTTTGCCAGACGTACCAATAATTGATTGATATCCTCTTGGGGAAGCGCATGATCATCCCGCTCCTTACCCGCATAAATCCGTTCGGCGTCGCGCCGTATCAGATCCAACACGGCCTGCGAAACCAGACGGTCATGCACCACCACATCCGCCTGTTGCATCAGGCGCAATGCACGGAAGGTAAGCAGATCAGGATCGCCCGGCCCGCCGCCCACAAGGTAAACCACACCTTTTGCCATTTCGTTATCGTCGCCGGAATCAAGCTTTTTTTGCAATGCCCGTCGGGCGGCCTCTTCCTGACCGGAAAAAACCTGTTCCGCAATCGGTCCCTGAAGGATTTCCTCCCAGAATCTGCGGCGCAGCGGAGGATGTTTGAATCGCTGCTTGACCTTATCGCGGAAACCCGCCATCAATTTTGCCAGACGGCCGTATCCTCCGGGAATCAAGGTTTCCAACCGTGCCCGGATTAAACGGGCCAACACCGGTGAGGCGCCGCCGGTGGACACGGCGATGATTACCGGCGAGCGGTCAATAATTGAAGGCATAATAAAGGTACAGAGATCCGGGCGGTCGACAACATTTACCGGAACGCCGCGTTCTTTGGCGGCGTCACTGACCTGACGATTCATGGCTTCGTCATTGGTGGCGGCGAAAGCGAGTGCACAATTGTCCAGCATCTCGGGCCGGAAAATTTGGTTTTGGTAGGTAATTTTTTCCGAATCCAGAAATTGCCGCATGGAGGTGCCGAGTTCCGGCGCGATGACGGTTACCTTGGCGCCGGCTTCAAGCAGCAAGGCGACCTTGCGCGCCGCAACCTCACCTCCACCGACACAGAGACAGCGCTTGTCTTTAAGGTCAAAAAAGATCGGAAGAAAATCCATACACTACGCCACCGGTGTTTGTAATACCTTCTCGCATATATACCATAATGTTACGTATTATATGGCATTGTATTTCTAAGTAGGCCCTGCTTCATTTTAGCCTCTATGCAGCCGCTTGAACGGGACTTGTGATGCCCATCCATACACCGAGGTACACCGAAATTCGACTGCTCACTTGGGATATCTCCAATGGATATTCGGGCGATACTCAGCTATCCCGCCGATCGGGGAAGATACAAACGTGGGAGCTTTAGATCCGACAAACAATCGTCAAAGATGGCGGAGGGGGTGGGATTGACTCGCGCCATCCCTGGCGCTCGCCCTGCG
>WGFP01000219.1 GCA_015492195.1 Acidiferrobacterales bacterium | reverse complement strand
TTAATTCCTGGCGTAGGGATTGTGTCTTGTTTGTGACAAGCAAGCTGGCTTCGCGCGCCATCTTGAGGCTTGCGATTTGTCCCCAGAGGGCGAAGATGAAGGGCATCGCATCCAGGACCCACAAGGCGACGTTGTTCCTTTGGGCGGCGATAACGCCTTCGAAGCTGAAGGCGCCCACCATGACGTAACCGACCAGAAGCGTGGCGATCACCACGCTCGCACCGGCAATTAATACGCCGTATAACGCGTACTTGGATGCCTTGGCTTTCAGGAACAAAAAATCGTCGGCAGTAATAGGTCGGCGCGAATCCATTCGGGACCACCCCTTGTTCGTCAGTCGGAACTTCACCCCTGTCTATGATTCTAGACTCTGTGGCGAGTCCTTGCAGACGGGGAGGGTCTATTCGACGGGGGTGTCGTCGCGGTTGCCCCACTCCGACCAGGAACCGGGGTAGCCTTTAATATTGGTGAAGCCCAGGGCCTTCAGGACGATATACGTATGGGCCGAACGGTGATGGGTCTGGCAGTAGGTGATGACTTCTTTGTCGGGGGTTACGCCCAGCCTGGCCAATTCCGCGCGCAATGCCTCGGCGTCCCGCAGGCGGAGATTGCGATTGGGGTCCATGGCATTTACCCAATCGAAGTTGACCGCCCCCGGAATGTGCCCGCCGCGGGCGGCGCGCTTGACCGCACCGCTGTATTCCCCCGGGCTGCGGGTATCGAGCAGGGCAACCGTCTGGTCTTGGAGATGGCTCAGCACGTAATCCTTGTCGGCCACCGCGGCGCCGCTTAGCTTGGCCCGGTACTCGCTACGCGGTTTTTTCGTTGGCTCCCCGCTGACCGGACGGTTTTCTTCCAACCAGGCCGGCAGCCCGCCGTTTAGCAGGGAAAAATGCGGGTGTCCGACGGCATCCAGCGTCCATAACAGGCGCGCGGCGCGTCCATTGCCCTCGTTGTCGTACGCCACCACGTGACTGTTCGGGGTCATACCGATGGCGCTGAACACGTCGCTTAGCCGGGCTTCGCTCGGCAATGCCCCCATCGCCGGCGGCCGGGCCGCCACAATTTGGGCATAATCGAGATGCACCGCGCCCGGAATATGAGCCTTGTTATAGACATCGGCCGGGTTCATATCCACGACCAGCAGGTTCTCCGCGCCGAGATGCTTTTCGAGCTCAGCAGGTTCCAGCAGCAATGGTAAAAAGGGATGGGCCATGATTCCTTTTTGTATGTTATTCCCCTAAGTTTGACTATTCTAGCGCGTCGGGGACTGGAGCGGAAATTTGCTTACCCGTTTAAAGGGGTTAAACTAACCCTACCCACTTACGCCGTGGTTATTTTGTGGAAATATTCAAGCTTTTCACCATCGAGGCCGCGCATCTGTTGCCGAACCTCCCCGAGGATCACAAATGTCGGCGTTTGCACGGCCATTCTTTCAGAGTTGAAATCCATCTCGCCGGTCAAGTCAAACAAAAAGAAGGCTGGGTTCAGGATTTTGCCGATATCGGCCGCGCCTTTGATCCGCTTTTCAAGCAACTTGATCATCACTATTTGAATGAGATATCAGGTCTGGAGAACCCGACCAGCGAGAATCTCGCGAAATGGATCTGGCACAGACTCAAGCCTGCACTGCCGCAGCTTTCCAAGATCGTCGTGCGTGAGACCTGCACCGCCGGTTGTATCTACCGCGGGGAAGACTGAGTGAGCGGCCGGTCGGACACAGCGGGGTTGCACGATGAGCCGGGGGCGTCCGGCACGCCGCCGCTTGAGATAGAAACGTCATCGAATCCTTCAGCCGGCATAATCTGGTTGCACGGGTTGGGCGCGGACGGCCATGACTTCGAGGAGATCGTGCCCATGCTCCAACTTCCGCGATCACTTGCCGTGCGTTTCGTCTTTCCGCATGCGCCTTACCGCCCCGTCACCATCAACGAGGGATACGTCATGCGCGCCTGGTACGACATGGCGCTCACGGAAAAAGGGATTACCCAGAACACCGAACACATTCACGCATCCATGGAAGCCACGCATGAATTAATCCAACGCGAAATGGCGCGCGGTATTGCCGCTGGGCGCATTGTTTTGGCCGGTTTCTCCCAGGGCGGCGCCATTGCGCTGCATGCCGGTTTGCGTTTTCCTTCCCGTCTGGCCGGGATCATGGCCTTGTCCGCCCCCGTACCGGATGTCAAGAATCTCCTGGCGGAGATCCATCCCGCCAACGCCGAGGCGCCCATTTTCATGGCCCACGGCATTGACGACCCGATGATCCCCTTTGCCTGGGCACGAAAGGCCCGTACCCTGATGGAAGAGCGGGGGCTAAACATAGATTGGCATGAATATCGCATGGGCCATGCCGTGATTGCCGATGAAATTGCCGATATTTCCCGGTGGCTGACGCGGGTTTTTGGCGGCAAGTGAAACTAATGCCGGTATAAATATTCGCCACAGGCCCGATACCACTGTTACGGGTTTGTGATAGCAGGTCTATCTGTGGAATGGGGCGTATCAAGTGATTTTTTGTCCATCCTGACGTTTTTTTAAGCCGCAGACGGGCGTTTTTATGCGAGATATTTTTGGTCGTATGAGTGTTTGCTACTATTATTGGGCTATTGGGCGTGTGGGGTGAATTTATCGGATTGTCCGGTATGCCGGAAGGCCGGCAGGCGTATGCCTGATAAAGGGGAGTCTGTATGGTTATATTAAAAGAGTCGTCGCGGGATTGGGGGGTTGTCATCGTGATCGCCCTCCTGGCGATCGGCGCCAACCTTCCACTTGAGATCACGGAAAACCTGAATATCGACCGCAAGTATTTCATTGTGGGTCTGATCGCCGTCGTCGGCATCGCGCTCATTAGATACCTGAAGTTCACGCTTATCCTCGTCATTGCATTACTCGCCGTCGGCGCCAACCTTCCGGAAGAAATCGCGAAGGAATTCAACGTCGATACGCAGTACATGCTCCTTGGCCTGGTCGCCATGGTGGTGATCTCGCTGAGCAATCGCGTCCTTAAACTGCCGAGCGGCCTTGAAAAAAGCGGGCGCTCGAAAACCGCGCACGGCGCGGCGGCCCTGTTTACGGCCATCCTGAAAGGACGCATCGCCGTGGTACAGTCCCTTATCAGTCAGGGGGTGAACGTGAATATCCGCACGGTCAGCGGCAAGACACCGTTGATGGCCGCGGCCTTCAAAGGCTACAGCGATATCGTGCAGTTGTTGGTGGATAACCGCGCCGATGTCAACATGAAGGACAGCCGCGGCGATACCGCTTTAAAGCTTGCCGCACGCGGCGGCTATACCCGGACGGTCGAGCTTCTCAAGAAAGCCGGCGCGAAGGAGTAGGCGGGCTGACCGCGGCCGACTCGCCGCGTATGCATCCTTGGTCCCGTAGGCGAGATATCCCTGTATTATTCCTGTAACTCTCTCTGTGAGGCATTGGAGCGCCCGCGCGTAAATCCAATGCTTTCCTCGCCTTATCTCTATCCCGATAAATTCACCGCCAAGAACACCAAGGAGTCGAGGGGCGGTTTGCAGAGTATGGCGCTCCCTAGGGGACTCGAACCCCTGTTACCGGCGTGAGAGGCCAGCGTCCTAGGCCACTAGACGAAGGGAGCTTGCGTGATTGGGCGCACACGGCGTCGTGAAAGCGGTGTTATTATACGGACGGGTGTGTTTTAGACAACCGGCAAACCGTGTTAATCACGAACCTTTATAGCGAAAGGTAATCCAAGATTGACGAACCGCTTATAATCCCACGCGCGCAGCATCCCATTTCCCGCGCGCGAATCAGCGAGAACGCGCTTAAGGTCTTGAACCGCCTGAAAGAGGCCGGCTTCGCCAGCCTTCTGGTGGGCGGCTGCGTGCGCGATTTGCTGCTTGGGCGCGAACCGAAGGATTTTGATGTCGTCACCGATGCGCATCCCGAAGAGATCCGCAAACTGTTTCGGAATGCGCGCCTCATCGGCCGTCGTTTTCGCCTCGCGCACGTGCGCTTCGGACGGGAAATTATTGAGGTGGCCACCTTTCGCGCCAATCCGCAAACCAATGATAAGCGACAGCCCCGCCAAAGGACGGGCCGAAAGAACGAAGCGGATGCGAATATTTTCGGGACGCAGGAGGAAGACGCCCTCAGGCGTGATTTCACCGTCAACGCGCTCTACTACGACATCCGCAATTTTCAGGTCACGGATTACGTCGGTGGTGTGGCCGACCTTAAGCAGGGCATCCTGCGCATCATCGGCGAACCGGAATCCCGTTATCGCGAAGACCCGGTACGCATGCTCCGTGCCGTGCGTTTTGCCGCGAAGCTTGGATTCAAGATCGAGAAAAAAACAGCCGCCCCGATTCATGAACTGGCGCCGCTGCTTGCGAACGTGCCGGCGGCCCGCATGTTCGAGGAGGTGCTGAAGTTATTCCATGGGGGCTGTGCGCTTGAAACCTACGAGCTGTTGCGCCACTACGGTTTGTTTCGATACCTTTTTCCGTTGACGGAAGAGAGTCTGGAAACGGAAGAATCGGGGTTTCCGATTACGCTTGTTCCGCGCGCGCTTGCCAACACCGATGCGCGGCTGGCCGAGGGCAAGCCGGTCACGCCGGCATTTCTGTTCGCCGTCATGTTGTGGGAGCCGGTGCGCCGGGAGACCCGAGGTCTCGTGGCGCGGGGCGTGAACAATCAGGTGGCCCTGGCGCGCGCCACCGAGCGGGTTTTGCGCGAGCAGTTGAACCATATCTCCATCCCCAAGCGCTTCAGTATTCCGATGCGTGAGATCTGGTTCCTCCAGAGTCGTTTTGAACGTCGCGCCGGCCAGCAGGCTTTTCGGCTGTTGCATCACCCGCGGTTTCGCGCCGCATACGATTTTTTATTGTTGCGCGCCGAGACCGGCGAGGCGGAAAAAGCCTTGAGCGACTGGTGGACGCGTTTCCAGGAAGTTTCCGAGGCCGAGCGCAAGGCCATGGTCCGGGCGCTCGCCCCGCCTGCGGGGAAAAAGAGACGCCGCCGCCGGGCGCGCCGTGGTTGATCACAGGTCGGGGCAGCCGGTGCGTACCTTTTATAATGACGTCCTTGCGTACGTGGGCCTGGGCAGCAATCTTGCGGACCCGGTCGGTCAGGTACGCGCGGGCATGGCCGCGCTTCAGGAATTGGCCGACACCCGTGTGACGCGCTGTTCATCGCTGTATCGCAGCGCGCCCGTGGGCATCCGGGAACAGCCCGATTTCATCAACGCCGTTTGCGGCCTGCGGACCCGGCTGCGCCCGGAGGCCCTGCTGCAAGACCTGCTTGCGATCGAACGGCAACAGGGACGGACGCGCGACGGTGAGCGCGGCGGACCCCGCACCCTGGATCTTGATCTGTTGGTGTATGGTCAGGAAATCCGCCACACGGGCGATCTGATTCTGCCGCATCCCAGGCTCCACGAACGGGCCTTCGTCCTGTATCCTTTGCTTGAAATCGATCCGGAGATGGTTATCCCCGGCCGCGGCCGGGTGGCGGACCTGACGGCGGCTTGTGCGGACCAGAAAGTGGAGAAGATCGAGAGTTGAACGGCGTCACGCCGTTGTACTTTGGTTCTCAAATATAGGTTTGAAATGGCATGAATACATTTAATCCGGGATACGTCGTGGTGGAAGGCCCGATCGGCGTCGGCAAGACCAGTCTGGCCCGGCGGTTGGCGGGCGCTTTCGGCGGCAGACCGTTGCTCGAACGGCCGGATGAAAACCCCTTTCTCGAGCGGTTTTACCGGTCACGCAAGTATTTTGCTTTGCCGACGCAGCTTTTCTTTCTGTTTCAGCGGGCGCGCCAGATCCAGGAATTGAAACAGGGCGACATGTTCAGTTCCGGCTATGTCACGGACTTTCTGTTCGACAAGGACAAGCTTTTCGCGCGCGCCAATCTGGATAACGACGAGCTGCGGCTTTACGAACAGGTCTACACGCAGCTGAGTCTCGATATACCGGTGCCTGATCTTGTGATTTATCTGCAAGCGCCGGTGGACGTGCTGCTCGAGCGCGTGCGCCGCAGAGGGATCGAGTACGAAAGCATGATTGAACGCGATTACCTGCAGATTATCGTCGATGCCTATACCCAGTTTTTTCACCATTACACCGCCGCTCCTTTGCTGGTCGTTAATGCCGCCGAGATCAACATCGTCGACAACAGCGATGATTTTCAGACGCTGGTGGAATACATTCGCAAGATTCACAGCGGACGGCATTTCTTCAACCCGCTTGTAGCCGAATTGTGAAACCCGTCACCCTTGCCACGCTGAAGGAAATGAAACGCGCAGGCGAGAAAATCGCCTGTCTGACCGCCTACGACTACAGCTTTGCGAGTCTCGTGGACCGCGCCGGCATGGATTTGATCATGGTCGGCGATTCCCTCGGCATGGTGATGCAGGGACACGAGAGCACGCTGCCGGTCAGTGT
>WGFP01000218.1 GCA_015492195.1 Acidiferrobacterales bacterium | reverse complement strand
TCTCCGCCGCCAGGGCGGCAGCCTCGCTGAGCGGCAGGTTTTTCATCAAAATTCGCAGAATACGCTCGGCATCGGGGTCCAACTCACGCATGGTCTTTTTTTCCGCGCCGTGGACGAGGACGACAAATTCCCCCCGGCGCTGATTCTGGTCTTGCGAGACCCAGTCGCGCAATTCCGCCAGCCCCCCGGAGCGGATGGTTTCGAATTGCTTGGTCAGTTCACGCGCGATCGCCGCGGGACGCATGGCGCCGAACTCCGCCGCCATGTCGTCAAGCGATTCGATAATCCGGTGAGGGCTTTCATAAAATATCAAAGTCCGGCGCTCGCGCGCGTGCTCGCGAAAATAGGTGCGGCGCGCGGCCCTTCTCGCCGGCGGAAACCCCTCGAAGGTAAAGCGGTCGGAAGGAAGACCGGCGGCGCTGAGCGCGGCAACGGCGGCGCACGCACCGGGGACCGGTACGACCCTGATGTCCGCCGCACGCGCCGCGCGCACCAGATGAAAGCCTGGATCATTCAGAAGAGGGGTACCGGCATCACTGATTAATGCGATAGACTTACCGGTACGTAAGATTTTTATCAGCCGTGGAACCTGACGACGTTCATTATGCTCATGGAAGGCGGTCATTTTCGTCGTGATTCCGAAATGCCGCAACAGTTTTCCGCTGTGGCGGGTGTCTTCCGCGGCAATCAGGTCTACGTGAGACAAAACATGAACGGCGCGCGGCGTCATGTCATCGAGATTACCGATCGGCGTCGCCACCACATACAACGCGGAATCTAGGTTTGACACATATGCCCCCGCTGCGGATATTCTTGCCATGCCATTGCAAACACGATCTTACATCAGAGGTTCTTCAGGAACGAGAAGGGATAGCGTGACGGGTCGCATACGGAACATCGTTCATTGGCATTGGCCCGTCCTGGGTCTGTTGCTTACCGCCATCCTGCTCCAGGGATGTGAAACGGTCCGTGTCGCGCCGCAGGTGCTGGAACCCCCGAGCACCAAGACCGCCGAGAAGGCCGAGAGCACGGGTGAATACGTGCTTGCCGCGCGCGAGTACGAACGTCTGGCGGAAACCGCACGGCGGCCGCAAAAACAACACTACCTGCTGAACGCGGTGGGCGCCCTGATCAAGGCGGGACAGATCCCGACGGCGCGCAGGAAAATCGAGACGATCAACGTCAGACGCCTTGATCACACGTTTCTGGCGCGCAAACGCATATTGCAGGCGCAGATCGCATTAGCCGAGGGATCGTACGAAAGGGCGATCACGTTGCTCACCCGGGCACGGCGCGTGCGCAATCTCAACCCCTCTCTGCTGGCCGAGATCCACCGTGTGCGCGCCCAGGCGGAATTGGCGTTGAACAACCCGATCGGTGCGGTGAAAAATCTTATCAGCCGGGAACAATACATCGTCGACAAACAGGCGATCACGGAAAACCAATTGCAGCTTTGGGAAATTCTGGATTCCCAGACGCGCACCACGCTCACGCGTGAACTGAGGCAAACCCGCGATCCGGTGCTTTCCGGTTGGATCCGGCTTGCCATTGCCTCCATCGAAAACGCGGGCCGCCCCGGCCGGCTTGCCAATGCAATCGCTCGCTGGAAAAAATCATACCCGAATCACCCGGCGGGAGCGTCCCTGCTGGCGATCCTGGCAAGCGACACCCCGGGGTTGATCGGGCGTATCGACCGCATCGCGCTGTTGTTGCCCCTGACTTCAAATTACTCCTTGGCGGCACAGGCGGTGCGCGACGGTTTCATGGCAATGGACGCGGCCAACACCGATCCCGACAAGCCCACGATCATCGTCTATGACATCGGCGAGGACCCCGCGCAGGCCGCCGATTACTACGCCAAGGCCGTTGATGAAGGCGCGGACATGATCGTCGGCCCGTTGGGACGCGAAGCCGCCAATGCGATCATCCGGAACGCCGATCTGGATAAACCGACCTTGCTCCTCAGCCACACGGACGAATACGCCGGCACGGAACAACTCTTCCAGTTCGGGCTGCCGCCGGAACAGGAGGCGAGACAGGTCGCCGAACGCGCCTACCTGGACGGCCATCGCCAGGCAGCCGTGCTGTATCCGGACGGCGCCTGGGGCGAACGCATGATCAACGCCTTCACGGCGCACTGGCAGCGCCTCGGGGGCATCATTCTTACCGCCCAGCCCTACAACGAATCGGAAAATGATTTTTCTGAGCCGATCAAGCGCCTGCTCAACGTTACGCAAAGCGAGGAGCGCAAAACCTTGCTTGAGAAAAAGCTGGGTAAGAAATTGAGATTTGAGCCCCGTCCCCGCCAGGACATTGATTTTATTTTCCTGGCCGCCGACGCCAAACGCGGCAGACTGATCAAACCCCAACTCAACTATCATCACGCTGCGCGCGTGCCGGTGTACGCCACGTCACATATTTTCACGGGCAAGAACGATCCCATACGGGACCGGGATCTGGACGGTGTGCGCTTCGGCGACATGCCGTGGATGCTGATCAACGACGGCCAGATCGTGGAACTCCGTCAGTCCCTCCAGGGGAGCTGGCCGTATGCCTACAGTGATCTTGATCGACTGTACGCCTTGGGCGTGGACAGTTACGCCATCATCCCCTACCTGAACCGTATCAGCACGGAATACGCGGCGCGCTTCAACGGCGTGACCAGCGGGCTGAGCCTCGATCGCGAAGGGCGCCTGCACCGACAATTGCTATGGGCCAGTTTCCGGAAAGGCATCCCCCGGTTATTGGACAGCTTTCAAGGTTCGAGAAAATTCGGGATCGGACCGGCACCGGGAGGATAAATGGCAAGCGCCTCGCCGACCGCCCTTCACCGGGGAAACCAGGCCGAAGAACTGGCCTGTACATACCTGCAAAACAACGGGCTAAAACTTGTGGAGCGCAATTACCGCAGTCCCTTCGGCGAAATCGACTTGATCATGCAGCAACAGGAAACCCTGGTGTTTGTCGAGGTGCGCTTCCGGCGAAACGAGAAATTCGGCGCTCCCGGTGAAACCGTTAATGCCCGCAAGCAGGCAAAGCTGCGGGCCTGCGCCGAACATTATTTACAACGCACAAAAAATTTCTCCAAGAAACCCTGCCGTTTTGATATTGTAGCGGTCACCGGCGGCCATGACGGCGACAATCTGAAGTGGTTGAAGAATGCCTTCTAATGACGGATTGCATCTCATGAGCAACACCCAAAAACCCGACACGCAAGATAACCCGCAGACGGCGGACACCGCGTCCGTGATCAAACGGGTAAAAAACAATTTTCAGGAAAGCATACTGACGACGCGGAACTGCATGGACCAACTGGCTCCCCTCATCACCACCGCCGCCTCTCATATGATTAACGCCCTGCTGTCCGACCGCAAAATACTGATTTGTGGAAACGGAGGCTCGGCGGCGGATGCGCAGCATTTTTCCGCTGAACTGCTTAATCGTTTTGAGCGTGAGCGCCCGGGACTGCCCGCCATTTCGCTGACGACGGACACCTCGACGCTTACTTCCATCGCCAACGACTATCATTTCGACGACATCTTCGCCAAACAGGTTCGCGCCCTCGGTCAGGGCGGCGATATCCTGCTGGGCATCACGACCTCGGGAAACTCCCCCAACGTCGTCCGCGCCGTTGAGGCGGCGCATGAACGTGACATGATTTGTATCACCTTAAACGGCCGCGACGGCGGCGAGCTGGAATCGGCGTTACAGGGAAACGACGTCAACATCTGCGTGCCCGGACCCTCGACGGCGCGCATTCAGGAGGTACACGGCGTTATTATTCACTGCCTGTGCGATCTGATTGATTATCAATTGTTGGGACAGGGCTGAAATGAATTTGCGATTGCGTATATTCCTGGTTGCTCTTATTAGTCTTATCACTCTCCAGAGTTGCACCCCGCTAATCATCGCCGGTGGCGCAACCGCCGTCGCCGCGGCCCGTGACCGGCGCACGGTCGGGGCGTTCGTCGATGACGGGGCCATTGAATTGAAGACCAGGCGGGCGATCAACGTGGAACCGATGCTTAAGGGCAAAGTGCACATCAGCGTCACCAGCATGAACGGCATCGTACTGTTAAGCGGAGAGGCGCCCACAAGCAGTCTGCGTGACCTCGTGCTGAAACAGGCAAGGACCGTTCAGGGCATACGTCGCATTGTCAATGAAATCCGCATCAGTCCGCTCACTTCGCTTGCCAGCCGCAGCAAGGACACGTGGCTGACCACCAAGGTCAAAGGAAAAATGGTTTCCGCCGACAACCTCGATGCCACAAGGATCAAGGTGGTGACTGAAAACAAAACCGTCTATCTGATGGGGCTCGTGACAAGACGGGAGGGAGAACTCGCGACCAGGGCGGCCCGTTCGGTGAAGGGCGTACAACGCGTAGTGAAGCTGTTCGAGTATATTGATTGATCCCAAGCGAAAATAAAATCGTCAATGACCCGCGCCGGCTGAAAGAAAGGCTGGCGCAGCTCCCACGCCCCTTTGTGTTCACCAACGGCTGCTTTGACATCCTTCACCGCGGGCACGTGACCTACCTGGAACAGGCGGCCGGTCTCGGCGCCACGCTGATCGTCGGCGTCAACAGCGACGCCTCGGTTAAGCGCCTGAACAAGGGCGAGGACCGGCCGTTCAATTCACTCGATGACCGCATGGCGCTGATCGCGGCGCTTGCCGGCGTGTCGCTGGTGGTGCCCTTCGACGAGGACACGCCGCTTGAACTGATCAAGACCGTTCGTCCCGACCACCTGGTAAAGGGCGGCGACTGGCCGGCGGAAAACATCGTCGGCGCCGACGTGGTCAAGGCCTACGGCGGCCGGGTCCACTCCATCCCTTTCCGCTACAAGATCTCGACCAGCGACCTGATCCGGCGCATCCGCGGACATGACTGAACTTCCCCGCCGTTTCACCGAACAGCTGAAAGCGGCTGTCGGCGCGGAGAACGTGCTCACCGATCCCGCCGACCGCTGGCCCTACGGTTACGACAATTCACGCAAACACAACCAGCCGGACGCCGTGGTCTTCGCCGCCCGCGCCGAACAGGTGGTCGAAATCGTGCGCCTGTGCAATGCGTCCAACATCCCGCTGGTCGCACATGGGCGCGGCACCGGCACCACCGGCGGTTCCATCCCGTTGCACGCCGGCGTGGTGTTGTCGCTGGAGCGCATGGACCGGATTATCGACATGGACCCTGCCAACCGCGTCATGCGCGTCGAGCCCGGTGTGCTCAACCAAACCGTGCAGGACAAGGCCGCCGAACACGGCTTCTTCTGGCCGCCGGATCCCACCAGCGCCGCCTTCTGCACGGTCGGCGGCAACCTGGCGCTCAATGCCGCCGGGCCGCACGCGGTGAAATACGGCAGCACGCGCGAGAATGTTCTGGGGTTGCGCGCGGTCACCGGTAACGGCGACGAAATCCACACCGGCGTCTACACCACCAAAGGGGTGGTGGGCTATGACCTCACGCGCCTGATCATCGGCTCGGAAGGCACGCTCGCCGTCGTCACCGAGGCCACTCTGAAACTCACGCCCCTGCCGCAAGCGCGACGCACGTTGCAAGCGGTCTACCGCAGCGTGCGCGAGGCGGCGCGGGCGGTGTCGCGCATCATGGCGCAACCGGCGATACCCGCCGCGCTTGAGTTCATCGATGCGGCCGCCATTGAAATGATCCGCGATCATTCAGAGGCCGAGTTGCCGCGCGGCGCCGGCGCCATGCTGATGATCGAGGTGGACGGACCGGAGAGCGGCATGGAGGAAACCGTGGCGGCCGTCTCCCGGGCGGCAACGTGTGACGGGCTGATAGCGCTGACGGCGGCGGCCACGCCCGAGGAGGAAAAAGCGCTCTGGGCCACGCGCAAGGCGTTATCCCCGGCGCTGCGCACCATCGCCCCCAACAAACTGAACGAGGACGTGGTGGTGCCGGTGTCGCGCATCGCCGATCTGGTTGACGGACTGGAAACTTTAAGCCGCGAGTACGGCATCCCCATCGTCAATTTCGGCCACGCCGGCAACGGCAACATCCATGTGAACCTGTTGTACGACACCCAGGATCCGGCGCAGGAAAAAAACGCCCTACCCTGCCTGTCGCGCGTGTTCGATCTGGTGTTGCAACTCGGCGGCACGCTCTCGGGCGAACACGGCATCGGACTCATGAAACGCGACTACATCACCCGCTTCCTTGACCCGGCCACATTGGATTTGATGCGCCGGATCAAACAGCAATTCGATCCGAAAGGAATTTTGAATCCGGGAAAGGTGTTTCCGTCAGATAGTATTATTTAACCATTAACGCTCGTCTGAGCCACAATACTTGATTTTATCGGCTCATAATATACGTTTGGTTTTTTGTGCTTATAACAGGTAGCGCTGGATATCCAGTGCGCCATGAAATACGCCGAGAATGTCTATCTCGCCTTTTGTTTTTATCAGGTATGCAATCCGGTAATGACCGTAAAGGAGGATGCGAACCTCGCGATCGGTTACTCCTTCATAGCGGTAGCCAATCTTGGGGAATTGGGTAAGTTCTTGGGCCTTGTTATAGATACCCTCAACAACTCCCGCCGCAGCGCCGGGATTATCGTGAGCAATATAATCAAATATATCCTTCAGCCAATGCTCAGCTTCTTGGGTCCAACTTATTTTTGCCATGTCTGGATCCGATGCCGCATTTCATCATTCGACAAAACACGGCCTTCATCGGCATCCTTCAACCCCCGCTGGACCATTAGACTGAATGCAAGCTCCCTGATAAGTTCGTCGTAAGAGCTATCTTCAGGCTGTTGCTCAATAAGCCTAGTTAGTTGTTCCTTGGCAGTAGACATTTCGACCTCCTCATCTGCGTTTATAATTATTTTACGCCAATATTTAGTGGAATAAAATCAAGGATAAATCAAAAAATTAAAACATTCTTTGATTTGATGCGCCGGATCAAACGACAATTCGATCCGAAAGGAATTTTGAATCCGGGAAAGGTGTTTCCGCCTGATTAACAACGGGAAATTAAAAAAGGAAGTGCTTCCGATTACGTCAACATAGAAATAAAGGCTTCCACGATTTCCGGATCGAATTGGGTGCCGGCGTTTCTCCGCAGTTCCAGGATCGCCTCTTCCTTTGTCAGACGCCGGCGATAAGGACGCGCCGAAAGCATTGCCTGATAGGATTCGGCTACGGCCAGGATACGGGCAAGCTTCGGGATTTCCTTGCCGCTAAGTTTTTTCGGATATCCCGTACCGTCATAACGTTCATGGTGGTAAAGAATCGCGGGCAGCGCCTCATAAAGTTTGGTTGCCTTTTTTATGAAATTCTCCGCGATTGTCGTGTGTTGTTCCACGATCTCGCGCTCCTCCGGCGTTAACTTGCCTCGCTTGTTAAGAATACGCGCCGGGATACTTAGTGTTCCGATGTCGTGCAACAAGCTCGCCAACTGTAACTGCTCTCTCTCCTTCTCGGACAATCCCAGCTTCGCTGCGATATTGACGGCGATGCGCGCAACCTCCCGAGAATGTCCGCGATTGTAGGAAGTCTTTGCATCAATCATCGTTGCCAGCTCGTTGAGCGTTTGCAGATCCGGATTCTCCAAAAGCGGATCCAATTTCGATGCGTCACGTTCGATCTGGGCCTTGAGACTGTCTGCGTAAGCGTGGACGCTGTCCCTTCCGCTCTCCTTAGCAAAATAAAGCGCCTGATCCGCACAATCGATCAGGGTGCTTTGATCGTTGGTGTCATCGGGAAAGGTGGCGATACCGATGCTGACGGTAATACGAATCTCGCCGCCATGATGGGTTTCAAATGCGTGATCGTGAACGGCGTTGCATAACCGCTCGGCAACCGTCTTAACGCCTTCGCTGTCGGTCTCCGGGAGGATAACCGCGAATTCCTCCCCGCCGTAGCGCGCTGCCACGTCCACCGTGCGCAATTGATCCTTTAACAATTTTGCAAAATCGTGCAAGACCTTGTCGCCCGTCAGGTGTCCGTGCTTGTCATTACATACTTTAAAATAATCGATATCCAACAGAAGTAAAGAAAACGCCCTTCCATAACGGCCTGAGCGTTCGATCTCCAGCCCAAGCAATCGCTGAAACTCCCGATGATTCGGCAGATCCGTCAGGGCATCCGTTACGGCGATGCGCTGGATCTGCTCATAATAATCAATCGTCGCCGCAGCATTACCGACATTCAGCGCCAACGTCATCAAAATATCATTATCATCCGCGTGATAACGATCGGTTTCGGTGGAATTGGCAACCAGCACTCCCCCGACGAACTGGCTATCCTTCACAAAAGGCGCAAAAATAAAATTTCTTATCGACTTACCCGCCGGCTGTCGCCAGTTATTATCATTTGTTAATTCCTCTACGCAAACTATCTTCTTTTCAAGCAGTGACTTCATAGAAATTTGCTTGAGCGCTTCCGACAGATTCTTCTCATCGTTCTTAACAGCGACATGTTCAAATACTCTCGAACTTCCGGTCTCGGCATCGGTCAACAAAAAGGCGCCGAATTCCGAGGGAACCAATGCCGTAACGCCCTGAGCGACCAGCTTTGCCAAATGTTCCATTGACGTGCATTCCGAAAGTGAGCTGGCTATATCATACAAATATGCTTGTCGCCTCGACTGACGCTTTCGCTCATTCTCCAAGCGCATATTCTCGATCGACACCGTTGCCAACGCGACCAAATGTCTGAGACGGTTTTTTTCCTCATCGGTGAATGTATCGCGGTCTTTACGGTAAACGTAAAGCACCCCTATTTTCATGGCGCGATATTCAAGGGGCAAACACAGGAAACACTTGATTTTTTCCCGACGCGTCAAATCACTCAGCTGATGCTTTGTGCCTTCTCGATCGTTGCTCAGGATTTCCTTGGCCCCGGTGAAGGCCTCATCGGCCAGACCGCCGGAGCGAAATGACATATTGTTTATAAAGTGATCGGAAAGACCGTAGGTATAGATACGGTCGAACTGTTTTCTATTGTAGAGAGCGATGCACGAAGCCGCCGCGTCGGTAAGCTCGGCCGCGGTTTTCATGATTAGATTAAGCACCTGTCCACGATCACCCTGAGTGGTCATCGCACAGGCAATGTCCTGAAAAGCCGACCAGATTTGTTTTTCTTGCAAAGGGCTCTCCGTGCACGCGTGCCGACTTACGAATCCAAATTATAGCCTCCATTGGGATCACGCGCTCGCCCCCTTTCCCGGGCCCGACAACTAAAAAACCTAATTAAACTATATCGTTGCGCGCTCCATAGTATGCCGTGGGCAAACGGATTCGCGCTATCGCGCCGGTCACACTGACGCCGCCGGTGCGGGTGGACATGGAGACCGAGTACGTGCTTGAGGCGGTTTACACCAACACCCTCGATCGCGAGATAGACGCCATGGGGCCGCGGTGTTGTTTGTCGCGCCGACGGCGCAAACCGCGTCACTCAATTAAACGGCGACTGAATCGAAAAACAAGAAAAGGTTGGTGACGGCTGATCCTAATCTCGGTTTTCAATTAGGGAAACCCTGATCAATTCGTCATGTCGGACTTGATCCGGCATCCAGGTCTTTGATATTTATGGATCCCGACTCCCGGCTTACACCATGCCGAAACAAGCTTTGCCGGAATGACGGTTTAGGAATTAATCAGACCTTTCTTAGCCGTTCCGCCGCCGTCGGCCCCCGCTTCTTCGTTATCACAGGCATCAAGATCGTCCCGCAGGATCTTGAGATCCGGATGGGCAACGATACCCAATTTTACCTGCTGGCCGTTAACCTGAGTGATGATGATCTCTATCGGACCATCGGCGAACAGCAAACCCACCGGCGTTTTCCAAGGCAGTTCTTCCTCCAGTTCAATCTTGACGGATTGGCCGGGCTTGCGGCTGAGTACAAGCATTGTTATGACTCCTTGTCTCTTTTTGAATCCGTAAATTTTTCCAACAACTGTTCCCCGATCAGGGCGGCGTCCGGGACGCCCAGGAGTTCATCAAGGCTGACGCCGAAAGCGTCGGCCAGTTTTTCGATGTTGTCCAGGCTGACGTTGCGCTCGCCCCGTTCGATCGAACTGACGTAGCTGCGGTCCAGACCGCTGGCCTGCGCCAAGCCCTCCTGCGACCAACCCTTCATCAGGCGTAACAGCCGCAGCTTCCGGGCGAGCAGCTTCCGTGCCTTTTTCTCCATAACCCTTATTGGAGTGGCAACACCGGCCGCCGTCTACGGACGAAGATTCCTGAATGACGGTTTATGCTTCCCAATTTGTGGACGATGATTCCCAATCCGGAGAACAATGGGCGGTAATTGGGGGATAAAAGAAAGTGCGAGGTATTGCCGCACTCTCGGGGCGATGCTTTTTTTGTGGGCCTCTCCACCCACCTATAATATCCTGTTGAAAGGATATTATCAATATCTATTTAATATCCTTCCTGTAAACGCCGACGGGCTCCCGGCTTTCGATAAACTCCTCGACATCCGCCGGGGTCGTAAACCACTGAACGCCCATCTTCCTGGCCTTGATCCTCTTACGCCTCGCCAGCTTCTGAAAATAATCAGCCGTAAAACCGTAAAGCTCCGCGGCCTGCGAAAACGTAATCAACTCGTTCTTTGTTGGCTTTTTGGCCAATTCTGCTTACTCCGATTTCCAAGCGGATAATTTTGGGAAATGTTAACACAGGCCTAAAATGCAAACGGAACTTGTCATAAACTTATAAATATGCTTTAATTTTTTTCAATTACCCCATTGGTTTCGACCGATGGTCGCGGACCCCGGAAACGGGGTCTTGCTTTTTGTGGAGGATGGAATGCGTACTTTTATCTATGTAGATGGATTCAATGCACAAGCCTAAGGATTGGTGAAGTGTTACTTAGTGAACACACTTCTTTGCCTTTAATTGATCATCCTCAGCCAGCCCTCAATAACCGGGGGGCAGAGCATAATACTTTCTAATATTAGCGAAAACTGTGATCTGATCCCGGTTTTTAGTTTTTAGCATTTAGGCTACCTGCGGCAACCAGGCCCATGACACGACATAGTATTGAAATTATAGAGTCTGGAATGTCCAAGATTTCCATCAGGATATGGAACACCCTCTTCTAAGAAGAAGGTAGCGGAATTCCCTCCATACAATCCTGCAGGAATAGTTATTTTTCCAAGAATTACGTAC
Organism: Acidiferrobacterales bacterium; assembly: GCA_015492195.1. Taxonomy (GTDB): domain Bacteria; phylum Pseudomonadota; class Gammaproteobacteria; order Acidiferrobacterales; family Sulfurifustaceae; genus S146-88. Next base: position 508 of record WGFP01000218.1, on the reverse strand, counting down.
CCGTTATGTACATATCTCGGTTTGAACGTGGCTGAGGTAGGCCCTGTGGCCACCGGAGGTAACTCAGCTTTATGCATGTTAGATTTCTTTTGTGCCCATCGCTCAAGATCTTGGGGTGTAGCCCTGCGCAGTAAACCTTTAGCCACTAAATCCTCTAACCCTGCTTTTCCAGCCAAAGGTTTTGACTTATCAATAAATGAAGCTGGGGGGTTATCCTGGGAAGTGTACAGTTTAGTATTTGGTGTGATTTGGTCACCAAAAACGAGATTACCGTTACTAGCGTAATGAACCATAGTCACATTTTTACCGTATACTCGGTTAGAAAGTGGATTAACTTTCCTGAGATTTCTTTCCGTAATGTATAGATAACCACAAGGTCCGCGATTATCGTATGAACTGTTAAGAATTGGTGTGTCTTTGGGTAAACCCGCAACTGCTTGTCGATGGTATCCAGTAGCAACAACTGCCTTTATTTGAGTCCCTTGTGTCCACGCAATATTCCAAATAG
>WGFP01000217.1 GCA_015492195.1 Acidiferrobacterales bacterium | reverse complement strand
TCGTATCCATATTTAGATAGTATCATGCAGCGTCCCGCGTCACACAAGATTGACAGTCACTTTATCTTGTGGGCACCTGAGCGGGATTATTTTTCGCTGCTTAGCGTAGTTTCGTTGAATTTCCAGGTGCGCGTAATGTGCAGGATGTCGGTTTCCGCGCGGATTGCCGGAGGAAACGGCGCGAACGGCGCGGCCAATTCCACGATACGAATCGCGGCGTCATCCAGAAGTTTATGGCCCGACGACCGCCGCACCGCGGCGGTGCGCACGCTTCCATCGGGATTGAGCGCCACGTCCAGCACCAGATTCCCGGAGATGCGGCGCCGGCGCGCCTCCTCCGGATAATTCAAATTGCCGATGCGTTCGATCTTGGCGCGCCAGGCGTCCATGTAGGCGGCGTATTTGTATTCCCGGGTGCGTGCATTGAGAAATTTGCGCTTGGGGCGCCGTTGGTATTCCTGCCAGAAGCGGCTGATCTCGGCGTTGAGGCGCGCACGTTCCTGCTGCATTTGCGTCGGCTCAAGGAGGCCGAGCCTTTGCGGCTGCCTTTGCAGATTCTTTTTATCGGGTTTGGGTTCCTTGAGTTTGATTTTTTTGTCCGCGCGCTGGGTCAGGAGATCGGTGATTTCGCGTGCGGATGCGACCCTCGGCTGCGGGACCGGTTGGGTGGTGGGGAAGTACCGGTCTGTTTCGCTGATTTCGCGCACCGGCAGGGGATTGCGCGCGATGTCCGCGGACTCGCCTTCCCCGCCGCCGTCCTGATTGGCCTGGGCCAGGAATTCCACGTTGTCCGGCGCATTTGCACTTTGGGTTTGCACCAGGGTGATCTCAAGCGTCGGCAATCCCTCAAGCTCGCGCAACTTGGAGGCGGTAAACGTAACGCCGAGGATGATGACCATGTGCAGCAGGAATGAGCCGAAGGTGCTCACCCCCAGACGGTCGTTATTGGTAAATCCAGCGATGTTTTGCGAGGCGCGCGTCATATCCGTCGGTGTTCATTTCAGTCGCCTATAAAATTATATCCTAGTTGCTCCGGTTTGCAGCGCGGGGTCGCGGTCGGTGTTTGAGTTTGTTTGCGACGGCGTCCATCAAGACGGCGCTGATGTTCAGGTCGTAGAGCCTGTCGAGTTCACGGATGCAGGTCGGGCTGGTGACGTTGATTTCCGTTAAATAATCCCCGATGACATCGAGGCCGACGAAAAGCAGGCCCTTCTCGCGCAGCGTCGGACCGACTTCTTTGCAAATCCAGCGGTCACGCTCGCTCAACGCCACTCCCGTCCCCTTGCCGCCGACGGCAAGATTGCCGCGACTTTCCCCTTCGCTTGGAATCCGCGCCAGGGCGTAAGGAATCGGTTCCCCGTCAATCATCAGTATGCGTTTGTCGCCCCGCGTGATTTCCGGGATAAAGCGCTGCGCCATCACGGGCCGCACGCCGTGGTCGGTCAAGGTTTCGATGACGACGTTTATGTTCGGATCATCGCGCCGCAGTCGAAAGACTGAGGTCCCGCCCATGGTATCCAGAGGTTTTAGAATGATTTCCTGCTGATCATTGAGAAAGTCTTTTATCCGCACGGCCTGACTCGTGACGAGGGTCGGCGGAATGCATTGCGGAAACCAGGCGGTGAAAAGCTTTTCGTTGGCGTCGCGCAGGCTCTGCGGTTTGTTGACGACCAATGTGCCTTTCGCTTCCGCCCGTTCCAGGAGATACGTGGTATAGAGATATTCCATATTAAACGGCGGGTCCTTGCGCATGAGGATGACGTCAAGCTCGGACAAGGGGACGGTGGTCTCGGCACCGAATTCAAACCAGCGGCCGTCGTCCTGATACAAAGTCAGGGCACGGCCGCACCCGAAGGTCTCGCTGTCACGCAGAAACAGGTCTTGCTGTTCCATGTAGTGAATGTCCCAGCCGCGCGCCTGCGCCTCGAGCAGCATGGCGTAGGTGCTGTCCTTGTGGGTTTTGATCGACCCAATGGGGTCCATCACGACGCCGAGTTTAATCATTTAACCCTGACTGGCTACCCGTTGCGTGACGTTTTCCACTTCCTTTAGTTCCCGCGCCGCGGCAAGCAGCGCAAGACGGGCGGTGACGCCATAGACGTAAAACCGGTTGGGCGATGCATCCGGCTCCTGATTGGGGTCGGGGTAGGCGCATGACCCGGCAAAGGCGAGGGGCTCGAAATGCATTCCCGGGGCATTGAGGTTTTCGTTGGGGCCGCGTTCGGTATGAACCCGGTAGAAGCCGCCCACGACAAAGTGGTCAATCATGTAAACGACGGGCTCGGCCACGGCATTTTTGGCGCCCCACTTTTCAAAGGTATACACCCCTTCCTGGACGATGACATCGGTAACAGGGCGGCCTTCCTTCACCCGCGCCATTTTATTACGCTGCTTGCGGTTGAGCTCACGCACCTCATCGGCACTTTTGACGGTCATGACAGCCATGCCGTAAGTGCCCGCGTCGGCCTTGAGCATCACAAACGGTTCTTGGTCGATCCCGTATTCACGGTATTTTTCTCTTATCGCGTCGAGCACTTCCTGGACATATTTGATCAGACACAGTTCCCCGGTGCGTTTATGGAAATCGATTTTGCCGCACCGGCGAAAGATGGGATCGATCAGCCAGGGATCAATGTTGATCAATTCGGCGAACTCCGCGGCGATCTGGTGGTAATGGGTGAAATGGCTCGATTTCAGCCGGTTGGGCCAGCCCAGGGCCAGCGGCGGCGCCACCGGCTGCTCAAGATGTTCAAGAATCGCCGGCCTGCCGGCCGACAGGTCGTTATTGAGCAAGATAAGACAGGGCTCGAACTCGCCGATCTTGATTTTGTTGCCCGTACGCACGATGGGTTCCAACGTCAGGGTGCGGCCTGAAGGCAATGTCACGGTTTTCGGTTCGCGCAGGTCGGGCAAAAGTGAACCGATGCGCACCTGCAGTCCCGCCATTACCAGCACATCTATTAATGATGCCAGGCTCTCAAAATAAGGCATGTTGCGGGTGTGATTCTCCGGGATCACCAAAACGCCGCGGGCCTCCGGACAGACTTTTTCTATGCCCGCCTGGATCGCCTGCACGCACAAGGGGCGGAATGCCGGGTTTAAGTTATTGAATCCGGCCGGAAACAGGTTGGTGTCCACCGGCGCAAGCTTGAAGCCGGCGTTGCGCAGGTCGACCGAGGCGTAAAAGGGGGCGGGGGTCTGGTGCCATTGGGCACGAAACCACTGTTCAATGGCGGCCTGATGCAACAACAGATGCGTTTCGATTTCCTGTAATGGACCGGTCAGCGCCGTGGTCAGATGGGGCACGGCCGGCCGCGATTTGTCACCCATAATCCCGGTATCCCTTAATACCCTTTTCAGATAACCACAGGATATATGTTCCCCCTTGGGTCGGCCAACGCAAGTGTTTTTTGGCATGTTTCGTGCAAATAACCATTATGGCACGCCCCTGTGCTCCCCGAGAGCTGGAAATAGGGTCTGTGCCTGCCGGCCGGGACGTCCCGTCGGTGATGGGCTATATTTAAAACAAATCGGGGGAATTTTGGCCTAGGCAATCATAGATTTTAGGCATAATTTGTGCTAACAAATCATTACTATAGGCGAATAATTGCACAAATTACCTTTAGAAGAAAGCGACACGCCGCACGTTGGCGTAGGGACAGGTGTTTGAGATCGGTGTTCTAATCTTTGACTTATCTACCAGTAAAGGGTGGGAGCGAGTGAGTATCAAAGTAATGATTATTGACGACAGCAATACCATACGTCGCACCGCCGAGGCGTTGCTCAAGAAGGCCGGCTATGAGGTTTTGACCGCCGGGGACGGCTTTGAGGCGATGTCGATGATTACGGACAACCATCCGGACATCATCTTCGTGGACATTATGATGCCGCGTCTGGACGGCTATCAAACATGCCAGTTAATTAAGAATAACAGGAAGTTCAAGCACACGCCGGTCATCATGCTTTCAAGCAAAGACGGCCTGTTTGACCGCGCGCGCGGCAGAATCGCAGGGTCTCAGGAGCACGTCAATAAGCCTTTTACCCAGGAAGAACTGATCGACGTTATTCATAAATACGTCCATTGACGCAAGATCTGACAAGACGAGACTCAAAAAAATCTGAAATATCAACGGGAGCAGGCGAATGGCAATAAAGAACGTACTGGTGGTGGATGATTCAACGACGGATACGCATATCTTAAGCAACATGCTCACGAAAAACGGCTATACCGTCTTGACGGCCGTCAGCGGTGAAGAGGCCATCGACAAGGCGAAAAAGGAAAAGCCCGATTTAATCCTGATGGACATCATCATGCCCGGCATGAGCGGGTTTGAAGCCACGCGCACCATCGCCAAGGATCCGGAGACCGCCTCCATTCCCATCATCATCTGTTCCACCAAGGGACAAGAAACCGACAAGGCCTGGGGCCTGCGTCAGGGCGCGAAGGATTACATCGTCAAACCGATTAGCGAGAAGGTATTAATGGAAAAGATCAAGGGCCTGTGACCGATGGTCGGGACCCAACAACAAGATCCGCTGGCCCTGTTGCACAAGATGCAGCAGGAGAGCGTGGCAAGCGCCCCCGGATTGCCACAGGAAGTCCAGGCGGCGGTGCTGTGGTCCGGCGTGGGATTCAAGCTGGCGGACATGCAACTGGTGACTCCGCTTGACCATGTTTCGGAGGTGTTGCCGTGTCCCGACGTAACCAAAGTTCCGGGGACGAAATCCTGGTTGAAAGGCGTGGCCAACGTTCGCGGCAACCTGATTACGATTGTTGATCTGCCCGAGTTTTTCGGCAAACCGCCGGTTTTCATGGATGACAACGCGCGATTGTTGGTTATGAATATCCCGGGAATGGATACCGGCTTGTTGGTAAATGAAGTGCTGGGGTTACGGCATTTTGATGAGGAACTTGAAAGGCAGGACCTGTCGGGACTGGATGATCCGGTGGTGGTTCATTTAAACGGGGCCTTTTTGCGCGACAACGTGCTGTGGGGAGTATTCGACATGAAATCGCTCGCGGACAGCCTGTCCTTCAAGCATGTCGCCGCATAGATGGGAATAAATCAGAAATCTCTGACGAGATGAGGTACTAAGTCATGGCAACAAGAGCTGAGTCAACCCAAGACAACCTGATCGATCAGCCCTCCGAAGACATCATTGATCTTTCGGACGAGCAAATTGCACAACAGGGGGGCGAAGAATTCGTCGATATCCAGAAGGCCAAAAAGCCGATGACGATGGGAAATCTCATGGGCTTGTTTTCCGGCCTGTCGTTTTTGTTAGGCGGATTGGTGCTGTCGATTATCGCCGTCGTATGGTTGCTTGTAATCAACACGCAAAGGGCGGAGCGTGAATCGAAATACATCGAGCAATCGAGCCAACTGCTCATGTTGTCACAACGCCTCGCCAAGGACGCGCGCGAAGCGGTGCTTGGTCAGTCAATCGCGTTTAAAACCCTCAAGGAGTCGCGCGACCGCTTCGACGCCATTGTAAATACGCTCAAGCACGGCGATCCGGCGCAGGGCATTCCTGCAAGCCCTCCCGAGGTAACGCCCGCGCTCGATGAAGTCATTAAAATGTGGGCTCCCAAGCGCAACGAGGGGATACGCGCTCAGGTGGACCAGATTATCTCCCAGGAAAAACCCCTGTTTTCCATGCACGATCACGTGCTGGCGATCAACCAGATGAGCCCCTTGCTGCTCGCGGTGTCGGATGAGATCGTGGAGCTTGCGGCGCGCGCGGGAATGAAACAGGAATATCTGTATATCGCCGGTCGTCAAGGCATGTTGAGTCAGCGTATCGCGAAAGACGTGAATCTGTTCGCGCAGGGTGGTAATGAAGCGGCGGTGGCGGCGGCGCAGTTCGGTAAGGATGCGAAACTCTTCAAGGATACCGAGGCCCGTCTGCGCAAGGCGGCGCCGCCCGTCATCCGTGCAAAACTGGATGAAACGGCGAGCATTTTCGGCGAGATCAACAGCCATGTCGAGGGAATTCTCGGCAATGCCGCTGAATTGTTTGTTTCGCAACGCGCCAGTCAGCAGGTGTTCCAGCAGAGCGACCCCCTATTCAGTAAGGCGAAAGCCCTGGTCGACGCCTATACCGGCTTGGGTGGGGGGCGCCTTGGCGTCCAGACCGCGATTTACATCATGGGATTTACCGCCCTTCTGTTTTTGTTCTTGTTGGCCCGCAAGCTTGTTGTGGACGCGAGAGAACGCGAGCGAGCCACCGCCGACCAGAACCGCCAGACCCAGGACTCCATTCTCAAATTGCTGGATGAGATGGGCGACTTGGCCGACGGTGACCTGACCATTCAGCCGGAGGTGACGGAGCAAATCACCGGCGCCATCGCGGACTCGATCAATTACGCCGTCCGTGAAATGCGCAACCTGGTCTACCGCATTAAAAACGCCGCGCAACAAGTGGCGGTCGCCTCCGAACACAGTCGGCAGACGGCCACCGACCTGACCGAGGCGGCGTTACGGCAATCGGCGGAGATCACCGAGACCACGAACAAGGTGATGACGATGGCCAGATTAATGGAAGACATGTCGAAGAGCGCGGAAAAATCCGCCGAGGTGGCACAAGGCTCGGTGGCCACGGCCAAGCGCGGCACCATCGCGGTGCAGGACACCATCAAGGGCATGGACAACATGCGCGAGCAGATTCAGGAAACCGCGAAGCGCATCAAGCGTCTGGGTGAGTCTTCACAACAGATCGGTGAAATCGTGGAACTCATTAACGATATCGCCGAGCAGACCAATATTCTTTCCTTGAACGCCGCGATTCAGGCGGCCATGGCCGGGGAAGCGGGCCGCGGCTTCGCGGTGGTGGCGGACGAAGTGCAGCGCTTGGCGGAGCGCTCCGCGGAGGCGACCAAACAGATCAGCGACCTGGTGAAGACGATTCAAGCGGATACCAATGAGGCCGTTTCCTCCATGGAGCAGGCCACCAACGGCGTGGTCGAAACCACGCGTCTGGCGGATGCCGCCGGTCAGGCCCTGGGGGAAATTGAATCGGTTTCCGAGCAGTTGTCGAACCTCATTGTGAGTATCGCCCGCGACGCGCATAACCAGTCCGAGGCCGCGACCGACGTTTCCGGCAGCATGGCCAAGATTCAGGAAACGGCAACGCTGACGTCTTCGGGTACCCGGCAAACGGCGGAATCCATCGGGAAGCTTTCCGACCTGGCGCGTGAGCTTCAGGCCTCTGTGGCAGGCTTTAAGCTGCCGACGTAAAGTCATGCCCGCGTCGACGGGTAGGTAAAGCTCCCCTCCGGCGGAATGGACTCCGCGTAGTGATACAGAGGGGAGGGAGCGCCTGAGGGGATTTATAACATATGAGCACGTACAGCAAAGTTGACCCAAGCACGCTGGGGTGGGTCAAGCATGAAATCGATGAGACGCTCAAGCAGGCGCGTCTCGCGCTGGAAGCCTTTGCCGAGAACCCCTCCGATAACACCCGCCTGCGTTTTTGCACCACCCACCTGCATCAGGTTGTCGGCACGCTGCTGATGGTCGAGCTCGACGGCGCCGCCATGCTTGCAAAGGAAACGGAAGCGCTGGCGGAGGCCATTCTGAATGAAAAGGTTGAGCCGAACAGTCAGGCGCTGGAGACGTTGACGCGCGGTATTCTTGTGCTGCCTGATTACCTGGCGCGTCTGCTGGTTGGTCAGGTGGATAACCCCATGCGGCATCTCACGCTTATCAACGAGCTGCGGGCGACGCGTAATGCCGAACCGGTCTCCGAGCTTGAGTTGTTTGCGCCCGATCTTTCCGTCCACCCTCCCCGTGGTGAGGGTTCTAAAACGGCGATCACCGATGCCGAGTATGGCGATTTGGCCAAACAGCTTAGACCCGCCTATCAGGCCGCGTTGCTTGATTGGTTGCGCGACCATACCCGTAAACAGGCGCTGCAAAATATTTCCGGCATATTCGAGCAGTTGCAGGCGGCGGCCGGCCCGGGGGCGCCCGAACAATTATTCTGGGTTGCAGGCGGGCTGGTTGAGGCCTTGATCGAGGACGGACTTGAGCCTTCGAATGAGCGCAAAAAACTGTTTGCGCGTCTTGATCAGCAAATCAAGAAGCTCATAGACGGTACGGAAAAATCCCTGTTGCGCACTTCCTCCGAGGCGCTCGTCAGGGGCATGCTCCTGGAGATCAGCCAGGCCGCGTCTTCCGGGCCAAGGGTCACCGAACTTAAACGCGCGTTCAACCTTGATTTGTTAACGGCGAGTGGAACGTTGGCCGCCACGGAGTCCGAACTTTTTGATTTGCCTACGCCGGAGGCGTTGCAATCGGTTTCGGAAGCGCTCGCAAAAGAGATCGAGGCGGCGCAGGATCTGCTTTCCACTGCGTTCGATCCGGACCACATGGATCTCGCTTCCCTGGAACCCCTGCAAGAACTGCTGCACAAAATGTCCGGCACGCTTGATATGCTGGGGGTGCCCATCTTAAAGGCGTTGGTGGATGAGTTGTCCGAGGTCAGCAAGGCCGTTCTCGATAAACGCATAGAAAACGCGGAAGCCGTGTCCATGCCCATGGCACAGGCCCTGCTGATGGTGGAGAACAGTGCCCACGATATTCACAAGTCGGCCAGTACCTGGAAAACTCAGATTGAGCACAGCATTGATTTGTTACGCAGTTTTCACACGGAGCGGGCCGGAGCGATGCCGACAATGGAGGGTATCGAGGTCAGTGAAGCCGAGCTTACGGAAGGCGAGTTCAAGCAATTGCTGGGTGTTGTCGCCGATGAGGTGAGCGTCAATCTCGGCAAGATCGAAGAGGCGCTTGAGACCTTCGCCGCGGACCTCACCGTGACCAAACATCTTAAAGAGATTCCCCAGCAACTTAGCCAGGTTCAAGGCGCGTTGCAGATCCTGGGATTGGAAGCGGCGTCGCAGCTTGCCGAGACCGCCAAGCAGCACGTCGAGGACATTCGTCGTGGTGCTATTGCCGCCAACAGCACCATTCTTGATGGATTGGCGGTATGCGTCGGCACGATCGGGGCTTATATCGAAGGATTGCGCGCCGGTCGCAGGGATCTCGACTCACTTATCGAAGCGGCGCTTAAGGAGATGGAGATCGCCATGGAAAGCAAGGGCGCCGCAGATCATGCAGTCGGCGGGCGGGGTCGGGATCCCGCGAAGTTGATCGAGAACGCGCGCGCCAATCTTGATGCGTGGATGGCGGACCGGGACAATGCCGGAGCATTGAGCGCGCTGCAGCGGTCCTTGAAGGAAACGGCGGAGCTCGCGCGCGCACAGGATCAGGAGAAGATCGAGAAAATCTGCACGGAAATAAACAACCTGCTGGATCTGGTGACGCAGGACCCCGCGACGTTTTCCTCCGCTATTCTCGACACGCTGAAACAATCGTTTGAAACCCTGGTAACGCTGGTTGAGACTCATTTGACGGTTGCGCCGGCACCTGCCCCGCAAATCGAAGTCAAGTCTGCTGATGAAGACAAGAGTGATGAGCAGCCGGCGTTGGTTGACGACGTTCCTGCACAAGTTGCGCCGTCACCGCAGACGGGCGTAGACGAGGACTTCGATGAAGAAATCATGCAGGTCTTTATCGAAGATGCGCGGGACGTTCTGGAAACCATCAAGAAAGAATCGGTGGTTTGGCGTGAGGACACGAAAAATAAACATGCGCTGGCGGAACTGCGTCGCGGTTATCACACGCTCAAAGGCAGCGGCAGAATGGTGGGCGCCGGCGAAATCGCCGAGACGGCGTGGGCGGTTGAAAATGTCCTGAACAAACTTCGTGAGGGAAAGATCGCCCCCTCCGATGCCATTTTTGATTTGTTGCAACGTACGCAAGATGTCATGCCGGAATTGATTAACCAGCTGGAAGGCGGTCCCGCGCCCACCGTGGACCTCGAGGCCTTGCGTCAAACCGCCCGAGCGCTGGCGGAACCCAAGGCGACGACAACGGATCAAGTCAACGCGCGTGAGCCTGAAGAAGAGGGGGAAGCGCTCCCGAAACTGGACGGTACGCTGCGTGAGATTTTTACCAATGAAGCCGGCAACCATCTCACAACCCTCAGGGAGGAAATCGCCGCCTGCCGGGAAGCCGGTGGCGCGTGTCTGGTGTCCGATCCGCTTTTTCGCTCCACCCATACGTTGGGGGGTAATGCGCGCTCGCTCGGATTGCGCGTCATGTCGGAGGCCTGTTCGGAAACCGAGAAGTTGTTGCATGCACTGAAGACTCAGGAATTACCCCTGAATGAAACGCATCTTGCATTGTTGACTCGATTCGAGACCGCCGTGTCGGAACTCGTCAAACTGCTGAACAGCGATGCCGTCTCCGCCGGCGATCTCTCCAAACGGTTTGTCGACCTCGCCCGCGATGCCAGGAAGGAAAGCGCCCACCTGATCGAACCGGAATCGGTTGAAGAAGCGCCAAGCGATCAACCCGCCGCTTCGCGGACCGAATCCCCCAAGACTGATTCCGCGCCGGCGAGCGCGCCGGCGGCCGAGACACATGTCGTGGAAGAGCCGCCGGCACAGGCCCCAACGCCGCCGCCGGCCGTTGACGAGACCGCGGAGGACCAGGCCGATCCGGAATTACTGGAGATTTTTCAAGAAGAAGCGGTGGATATTCTCAACACCGTGGAGGAAGGGCTTAGACGATGGCGTGCCGATGAGACCGACACGGCGGCGCTGCAGGATCTCAAGCGCGCGCTGCATACCCTCAAAGGCGGCGCCCGCATGGCCGGGGTCATGGGCATGGGCAATCTCAGCCACAATACCGAAAGCCTGTTGAAACAGGTTGACGATGGGAAAGTTGCCGCGAGCGCGGAGTTGTTCGACCTTCTGGAAGAGGCCTATGACGTGCTTGTGACCATGCTCCACAAGGTGCAAGACGGCCAGGCCGTGCAGGAAGCGGATGATCTCAACGCGAGATTGATGGCTATGTCAGGGATTACCGCACCCATGTCCTCCGCGGATGCCGCGCCCGGCGGTGAATCGGACCGGGAAGCGGAAGTGGAGATTGAGCGACGGGAAAACCGTCAGGACTCATTCATGGACCGCGAGGATGACGATTACGTGTCTGCAGCGACTCCTATGCCGGCCATGGCGGGGGATGAATCGGCAGAAACACCACAGCCCAATCGCCGTGAAAACGTGCAGAAGACGGATGAATCGTGGGCGGACAACAAGCAACGTGACCGCCGCGAGCAGATCCGGGTAAATACAAATCTTTTGAATAATCTGGTGAACTATGCCGGTGAGGTCAGCATCGCGCGATCGCGCATGGAGCAGCAGATCTACGGTTTTCGCGACAACCTGAGCGAACTGAATAGGAATATCATACGCTTTCGTGATCAACTGCGGGAACTCGAAATCCAATCGGAATCCCAGATCCTTTATCGTTTGGACCAGCAGCAGGACGACCCTTCCTTGGGAAGTGATTTTGATCCTCTTGAATTTGATCGCTATTCAAAGCTTCAGCACGTTTCACGCAGCCTGACGGAAAGCCTGCACGATCTGACCACGATCCAGATGACTTTGGGTAATTTCGTGGGTGAAGCCGAGTCGGTTCTGCAGCAGCAGGCGCGCATCAATACCGAACTGCAAGAAGGCCTGATGCGCACGCGCATGATCCATTTCTCCACCCAGGCGGCGCGCCTGCGACATATCCTGCGCCAGACGGCACGTGAACTCGGCAAACGCGCGGAGCTGCGCATTACCGGGACGGAGGTCGAAATCGACAGGAACGTGCTGGAGAGAATGATCGGTCCCTTCGAGCACATGATCCGCAACGCCCTCGACCACGGCATTGAAACCGAGACCGAGCGCAAACGCGCCGGAAAACCCGCTGTCGGCAGGATTACGATCGATACCAGTCAAGAGGGCAGCGAGATCGTTATCCGCTTTTCCGATGACGGCGCCGGGCTCGATATCGGTGCGATACGCGAGAAGGCGATCGAGCGCGGCCTGACGTCGCCGGACGCCAACCTGACGGATGAAGAAATGATTCAGTTTATCCTTATGTCCGGTTTTTCAACGGCGAGTCAGGTTACCCATCTGTCCGGTCGCGGCGTCGGCATGGACGTGGTGCACAATGAGGTCAAACAACTCGGCGGCGTGATGTCGGTCGATACCAAGCGCGGCGAGGGCACCACCTTTATCATTCGACTTCCGCTGACGCTGTCCATCACGCAGGCCATGATGATTTACGTCGGGGATCAGCTTTTTGCCGTTCCGCTGCCTTCCGTTGTGAATATTATCGAGTACCCAATTGATGAATTAAACAAGATCGCGGTAGGAAAAAATCCACTGTTAAATCACGATGATCAGATATATCCCTACATGAATCTGGGGGCGAGACTGGGGCTTCCCGCCCAGGCCCGTAACGGGCGTAAAGTTCCCATCCTGTTGGCACGAGCCGGTACCCGCGAAGTTGCCATTCAAGTCGACGGTTTGGGGGGGACCCGGGAAATCGTTATCAAATCGCTCGGGTCGCAGTTGAGCGAGATCAAGGGCCTGGCCGGCGCCACCATCCTGGGTGACGGGAAGGTGGTGCTCATTCTGGACGTCGCCGGTCTCTGGTACACGGACGACACCGTCCACATTGAGCGCGTGGTCGAGAAAAAGCCGGCGGAAGAGGCCAGGGAGCGGCCGGTCATCATGGTGGTGGATGATTCGCTGACGGTGCGCAAGGTAACCGGCAAGCATCTGCAAAAACGCGGCATGGAAGTGATGGTGGCCAAAGACGGCGTCGACGCCGTCGAACAGCTGCGTGATCACGTGCCGGACGTGATGCTGGTGGACATAGAAATGCCGCGCATGGACGGCTACGAACTTACCAGCCGGGTGCGCTCCGAGGCCAAACTCAAGCATATTCCTATCATTATTATTACTTCACGCGCCGGCGGGAAACACCGCAAACGCGCCTTGGAACTGGGCGCGGATATGTATATGAGCAAGCCCTATCAGGAAGAAGAGTTGTTTAAAAACATCGATACCCTTCTGGCCGAGGGAAGAAGCAAATGAGGCGCCCCAGCAAACTCCAAGCGCCGCGTTCCCCCCTGGCGTTTATAGGCCCCGGCGCCGCCGACCTTTCACTATAACCGGGGAAAAACTTTGGCAGAGCCGAACCAGTATTTACGTCTTGAGTTGGAAGGGGTGAATTATCTGTTGCCCAGTACGGCGAGTTTTTCCATTGAGAATCGCGAGAGCATGATCGTCAACGAATCTCCCAAGGGCAATATCGCCGCTTGGAGGGCGGTAAAATCGAGGCGCTGGCCGGCATACTGTCTGGACGGCAACCTCAAGGTGACGAGACGCGATAATTGGCAGCGCGCGGTTTTTCTTGAAGCGATTCCAAACGCCGTCGGCATTATCGTGAATGAAATCCAACTTTTGCCGCGCGCCGATGTTCAGGTGACGCCTTTTTATCCTTTGGGGGCGCCGCCGATTCAGGTCGGTCATCTGTTTTCCGAAGCCTCGGTATACGATGGACGGTTAACGCTGGTGTTTGAACCCAGAACCTTGATTGTCTATTTACAGAGCCTTGGAGAATAATAAATGAATCGCAAGGCGACCGAACGCGTCCACGCCCTCGAAATACCGATCAATGGTCTTTCCTTGCTCGTGCCGACCGCGGGCACGGCGGAGGTGGTTAACGTCCCGGAACTGACCCCGATCCCGTTCAGTCAGGAATGGTTGGTTGGCGCGATCGGCTGGCGCATGCAGGCGATCCCGGTGGTTTCCTTTGAGTCACTGATGGGCGGCGCGGCGCATTCCCCCGCACCCGGTTCCAAAATTGTCATTTTTTATCCTCTAACCGGACGACGTGAGTGGGAATTCTTCGGCATCCTGTCATCGGCCGAACCGCGACCGCACGCCGTGGATAACTCGGCGCTGACCGCAAACCCCGCCGATTTGCCGGACACCCCGTATATCGCCGCCGGCCTCAAACTGGAAGGAAGGTTGATGGCGATTCCCAACATGGACGCGCTCAAGGCCGTTTTTTATCCGTCATAAGTAGCAAGTTACAAGTGACAAGTAGCAAGGATAAGACATATCCGTTTTTACTCTTTGCTGTTACTTGATTCTTGCTACTTGCCACTTGTTACTCTTTCGTCGCGATATTAATTCCCTCCCAGGCGATTTTTGCCAGTTGCTCGATTTCCTCAGGCCGGATGACGTAAGGCGGCATGAAATAAATGACGTCGCCGAGCGGGCGCAATATCGCGCCGTGATCAAGGGCGTGACGGAATACCGCAAGCCCGCGCCGCTCCTGCCATGGATAGGGCTTTCGCCCGTTTTTTTCTTTGACCATTTCAATCGCCAGGATCATCCCCGTTTGCCGCACCTCCGCCACATGCGGATGCTCGGAAATATGCGCGCAGGCGCGCCTCATGTGTTCGGAGAGTATTTTGTTCTCGCCAATCACGTCGTTTTCGTTAAAGATGTCCAGGGTCGCCAGGGCCGCGGCGCAGGCAAGCGGGTTGCCGGTGTAGCTGTGTGAATGCAAGAATGCCTTGCGCGTGGCGTATGTATCGTAGAACGCCGCATATACGTCATCGTTGGTCAGGCACACGGACAGCGGCAGATAACCGCCGGTAAGCCCTTTTCCGATGCACAGGAAATCCGGCGTGATCCCCGCCTGTTCGCAGGCGAACATCGTGCCGGTGCGGCCGAAGCCGACGGCGATTTCATCGGCGATCAGGTGCACCTGATATTTGTCGCACGCCTCTCTCAGCCGTGCCAGGTACACCGGGTCGTACATGCGCATGGCGCCGGCACACTGAACCAGCGGCTCAATAATAACGGCACAGGCCTCTTCGGCGTGACGCGCGAGCGCCCGTTCCATGTCGGCGAACGCGCGTAATGAGCAGTCGGCCCAGGATTCTCCCGCTTCGCGGTGATAGCAATCGGGCGACTTGACGTGGATGGTGTCGAGCAGAAGCGCTTGGTAAGTATCTTTGTAGAGCGCCACGTCGCCCACCGACAGCGCCCCCAGGGTTTCGCCGTGGTAGCTGTTGGTGAGCGAGATAAATCGCGTTTTGTTTTTTCGGCCTTGGTTCTGCCAATAGTGGAAGCTCATCTTCAAAGCGATTTCGACCGCGGCCGAGCCGCTGTCGGCGAAAGAACAACGGGTAAGACCCGCGGGCGTGATACGCGTCAGCTTTTCTGAAAGCTCGATGATGGGTTCATGGGTGAAGCCCGCGAGAATCACGTGTTCAAGATTGTGCAACTGGGCTTGAATCGCGGCGCTGATGCGGGGGTTGGTATGGCCGAACAGATTGACCCACCAGGAACTGATGGCATCCAGATAACGGTTGCCGTTGAAATCCTCGAGCCATGCCCCGTGTCCGCGGCGGATGGGAATAAGCGGAAGGGATTCATGATCCTGCATCTGCGTGCAGGGGTGCCATATTACTTTGAGGTCGCGTTGCGCGAGGGTGTTATTATCCATTGCATCGAGTAACAAGTGACGAGTGGCGGGTATTATGTTTTATCTCGCCACTCGCTACTAGTTGCTCGCTACTGTTTCGCTAATACCCCCAGAATTCCTTGAGAATGTTGCTCTGATCGGCGTATATCTCCGGCGTGGCCGGGTCGAACTTGGGAAAGCCGATCCCCTTCAGCATTTTTCTGCCCTCTTCGTTTTTATCGGCGGTAATCAGGGCCGAACGGATACGATCGCGCATTGTTTTGCTCAGACGAGGAGAAGCGGAAATGGCGATGTGGGGTATGGGTTCCGTCGTGGTTACCACGGCAATCCCGCCGTCCCCGGACATGCGCCGGCTGACTAACGGCGTCGGCAGAATCGCGGCGTGAACCCTTCCGTTGACGAGCAAGTCCATGCCTTCCTCGGAACTGCTGACCTCGACAATAATGGGTTGACGCAAGGGGTTGGGGAACATCGCGCTTAGGCGCGCGGCGCCGATGCTGGGCGGGCCGAGCGTGGCAATCGTTTTTCCCGTGAGCTCGATCGGATCAAAGATGAGCGTGTTCTCCGGCACGATCAGGCTGTAGCTGACCGTATCGGGAATCTTGGCGAGGATGTCGAAATTCATTTTCCGCGCGCGGTAATCCGTAAAATGCGCCGCATCCAGAACCAAGTCATAATTTTCAGCCTGTCTTATGGTGCCCCAATAGGCAAAAAAGTTCGGCATTGCGCGGATAACACTTTTTTTGCCGGTGATTTTTGATAGATAGTCGGCAAGCGGTTGAAAGGCCTTGATCGTTTTCTCTTGGTTCAAGATCGGTTGCACCATGAGTACGAGCTCGTCCTCGGCCGCCGCGGCAATGTCGGTTTTCAAAAGAAGCAGTAAAAATATGCTTGCCAGTGTCAGGAACGCCCAACGAGAAAGGCGTCGGCGATCGGTTGGGTGTTGAATTTGCATGCTCATAAATCGTTCCCCTCAGGAATAAGACTTGTCCGTTATCCCTATTCCTGTTTTAAGTGGTCACTGAGATCCTTAGCTTGTGATTTGGCTATATCGTGAAGCCGGTTTCCGCCGCCCGAGCTACAGCCGGGGCGAACGCCGCCCGTGCTTAGAGCCAACGGCGTCGTGCCGGGATGGAAAGCGATGTTTACCTGTGTCATATACCCTCCGCAGCAGGGGTTGGCGGGCCCCGCTTTGCCGGCTTGCTTATACTGAAAAATATGCATAGACCATGCCAGCTTGTCGGGAAAACCACAGGTATTTAGTTAACTATAGCCCTATTTTTCACCGACTTGGCTTGCGGGTGACGTTTTGGGGTCGATGGCCGCATAATAGGGATCTTCGATACGATAGGGATTAACAGGAGAACGTAAAGATGGTGCGTACCGAGACCCCGATTTGTGAATTTGGCCTGCCGGCCCCGGCTTTTTCCCTGCCGGGCGTGGACGGCAAGATTTGGACGCTTGCCGACAGCCGGGGGGAAAACGGCCTGCTGGTGGTGTTTATTTGCAACCACTGTCCGTATGTCCAGGCGATCCGCGACCGCTTGGTCCGGGATGCCCGGGATCTCAAGGAATACGGCATCAACACCATCGCCATCATGTCGAACGATCCCACGGATTACCCGGAGGATTCCTTTGATAATATGAAACGGGTTGCGGAGCAATTTAAATTCCCGTTTCCCTACGTCTATGACGAGACCCAGGAGGTGGCCAAGGCCTATGGGGCGGTATGCACGCCGGATTTCTTCGGATACAACGCCGATCTCAAATTACAGTACCGCGGTCGCCTGGACGCCTCCCGCAAGGAGGCGGTCCCGGGCGCCCGCCGCGACCTGTTCGAAGCCATGAAAAAAGTTGCGCAGACCGGTGAAGGGCCGAAAGAGCAATACCCGAGCATGGGTTGCTCAATTAAATGGAAAGAGGCGACGGTCTAACACGATGGAAGCCACAGTCTAAAGGTTTTTGTCGGCATCGGCGGTGTCCCCCGCCAAACGCCGGTTTCAGCCCATATTTAAAAAAACCGGCACGTCACACGTCTTGAAGCGAGACGCGGAAAATCCCTAACTTGATTCCAGAACTTAATTTTTTGCAAAAACGAGTGCGCGTTGTCGCACAACAGATTTTGGTGCCGCGATTTGCCGATGTGCAGCGTCGCGTGAAGCTCGATGGGAGCGTGGTGACGGACGTTGATCATGCCATGCAGAATCGCCTGCAGGCGGAGCTGGCCGAACATTGGCCGCAATACGCTTTCCTGGGGGAAGAAACGCCGGCGTCCGAGCGAGCAGGACTGGTGAACGGGACAGACAAGGGGATGTGGTGCGTGGATCCGCTGGACGGCACCACTAACTACGCCGCCGGCGTCCCCTTTTTTTCGGTTTCTTTGGCTTTGCTGATCCAAGGCCGCCCGCTTCTTGGCGTGGTTTACGATCCGGTGCGTGACGAGTGCTTTACCGCCCAAAAGGGACGGGGGGCT
>WGFP01000216.1 GCA_015492195.1 Acidiferrobacterales bacterium | reverse complement strand
GTTTGCCGAGGGGCAAGTCTCCGGGGTGTCCTTTCTTTTGGTGACTTTTCTTTGGACAAGCAAAGAAAAGTCACCTGCTGCCGGTCAGCCACCGGCAATTAATGAAGTTAATTGTCGCGTCAGCGACACACTACCCTTTACGGCATAATATCCAAGAACGTCTGAATTGCCTGAAACTCCTCCGCGTCTTTTTCGGGTCTTTTTGAATCGGGATTTTTGACCGCCAGTAATTGCGCAATGCCGTAGTTGTGCGCCGAGCGCAGGACGCCGCAAATTGTTGTCGTTTCGTGGTTCGTTGTCGTTAGGTTCGATTTTTCGTCTAAAATGAGAAATAAGGGTAAGATAAAGGCCATGAAATCGAGCTTGCCAATTGTATCGCCATCGGAGATTGGAAACCTTTCTGATCCGGGGCGTCCCATATTGGCCGATCTCGCGTCGGTCGATAAGCCCCACCGTATCAACCCACATCAGCATCGACGCGGGCAACTCATCTACGCAAGTCACGGTCGTCTTCGGGTTAAGAGCATGGGACCCGTTTTCATGGTTCCGTCCCAGTTCGCCGTTTGGATTCCCCCCGGTATTGCACACTCGGTAACCGCCGACATGCCGATCGATTACTGTTCCTTGTTTATCGATCCATCCGTCAGTGACGTCCTGCCGCGGTATTCACAACTTTTGTATTTAACCACCCTTCTTAAGGAGTTGACCCAGACCGCTGCAAACGGTGATCCCTCGGAGCAATCGGGCGCTCGCGCCCGTTTGAATGCCGTCATACTGGATCAGTTGCAAATGCTTCGACCCGCCCGCGTGGCGCTGCCGATCCCCAACTCACCGCGCATGCATAAACTGGTCGAGCATTTTTTGCATCATCCTGACGACCACGTCGATCTGCGATTTTGGTCAACGCAGTTATCCATGAGCGTGCGAACCCTGACCCGCAACTTCAGGAGTGAAACAGGTTTGGCGATCGGCCAATGGCTCCAGCATCTGAAAGTCCTGAAGGCGATTGAGCTGTTAGAAGCCGGCGAGTCGGTAAAAACCACCGCATTTGAAGTGGGCTACCAACAGCCGAGCGCGTTTATCGCCATGTTCAAACGTGTGACCGGACAAACCCCAACCGACTACCTTCCCCATTAATCTCATCCTCTAGCCATAAACTAGGCCGGATCGCGTTATTTGATGCCCTTTTCGCGATACCACCGGGCAGCATTTTGTGCTCATACTTGAATTGCATGAAAAAGCAATGTTGGAGGATTTGTCCATGCTCCGGTTTGTAGCGATAAGTCTGCTTGCGGTTTCCCTCGCTCATGCGAAGGATGAGGTGAGCATGTATACATTTCGTACCATGTCCGTTGAGCTCGCTTCGAAAGCGGCATGGCATGCCTTGCTCGATTGTCGAAAGAAGGGTTACTCCGTGGCTGTGGCCGTGGTCGACCGTGGCGGCAACCTCCAGGCATTTTATCGTGACCGTTTCGCCGGCCCGCACACTCCGGAGACCGCGATACGAAAGGCATGGACGGCGAACAGCTTTCGTCAGAATACCGGCGATCTCGCCAGCTTCTTGCAGAAGGGCACAATTCCCAACCAGGTTCAGCATAACCCCGGCGCCTTGTTGGTCGGGGGCGGCGTCATTATCGAATCCCAAGGACAACTGGTGGGCGGTATCGGTGTCTCGGGAGCACCGCCGGGGAAATCCGAACGCGACAGCATCGATGGCGCTTGTGCCAGGGCAGGTATTGCCGTAATCCAGGACAGTCTCGAGTTTGATTAACCTGTTTCAGAGCTTCATCTTCCAATTTGCACAAGGGAGTACAAAATAGATAAGTCAATTTCCATCCATTGTTTACAGTGAACAACCAAAGAGAGGTCAGCGATGAAACTACCAAAGTTAATATATGCAGTGGTGAGTATACTGGTTGGATTTTCCATCAACGCGTCCTATGCAGATAATGAGTTCATTCAAGAGGTTGGCAGTATCGATCTGGGCCCTCTTGCACAGCAAGTTGCCGAGAATAAGAAACAGTTGATGATTATTTACTATAGAGGTAACTGCAAAGCCTGCGATGAACTCAATCAAATGCACCCAGGTACCATGTCCAGCTTACCTTTAGCGCGGGATTTTGCCATTTATAAGACCGATGTCAGCACCGAATTTACAGTCACGTGTCCGAACGGCGAGGAATTCAGGGACGGTGAGTTTATGGCAGTGAAAGGAATCGACGGTTTGCCTGCATTGGTCATTACCGACAGCGAAGGAAACGTTGCCTTCGTGGAAAATAACGTTACGAACAAGAACAAGCTAATTGCCGTCAGTGAGCAGTTTAAGAAACGCTACATGGCAAACAGTAACACCGATGCGTACAAGGCAACTAACTAGTGGGTTGTTTTCGATCTAACGGCTAAGCCTTGCCTCATGCAACTCCATTTTCTTGTTCGTTGCGCATTCGTTGTCGTGCTTGGGGTCACCGCCCTCGCAATCGAGGCGAAGGAGGTGACCCTAAAGTACAGGGAGTTAACCCTTAACGCTAACCTCGAGATCGCCAAGGGCAAGAAACTCGCCGACGGTGTGATCCTCATTACCCACGGTGCGCTCGCGCACCGTGGGATGGAGGCGATCACTTACATCAGAAGTCTGTTCAGGGAGCGCGGCTATAATACACTTGCTATTAATCTAAGCCTTGGTCTCGATAATCGTCACGGTTTTTACGACTGTAAGGTTACACATCGTCACCGCAATGATGACGCCGTCGATGAAATCGGCGCTTGGATGGACTGGTTAAAGAGCCAAGGAACCAAGCGCGTGGCGCTGCTCGGCCATTCGCGGGGCGGTGCGCAGACGGCGCTCTATGCGGCCGAGCGGGACAACGCCTTGGTGCAGGCCGTGGTGTTGCTTGCGCCAGCGACGCGCGAAAACACCGACGCCGCCGCCTATCAGCAGCGCTATAACCAACCTCTGGTGCCGGTGCTGGAAAAGGCACAAAAACTGGTCAAGGACGGCAAGGGAGCCATGGTGCTCGAACATGTCAATCTCATGTCTTGCCGCGACACTCCGGTGACGGCCGAGGCCTTCGTCTCGTACTACGGGCCACGGGCACTTGTCGATACCCCGTCCCTGGTTCCCAAAATCAAGAAACCAACGCTCGTGGTGGTTGCCGGCAATGACGAGGTGGTCGTCGACCTTGACAAGAAAGTGGCGCCGCTCGTGGACGGAAAGCGTGTGCAGATGAAAATAATCGATGGCGCCAACCACTTCTTCCGCGATCTCTTCGCCGATGATGCGGTCGATGGGATCCATGCATTCCTGAAGGATGTCGGTTACTAGCGCCAGCACGCGGAGCGCCAGAACGCTGGCGCAGCTGCTATGGCCGCGGGACCGGATTCAGGATCTTGTGATCCTGTGTATCTCTTTGCGGTTTAAGTGAGATCAACGCGCGGGACGTTACGGCATAATATCCAAGAACGTTTGAATTGCCTGAAACTCCTCTGCATCCTTTTCTGGTTTTTTTGAATCGGGATTTTTGACCGCCAGTAATTGCGCAATACCGTAGTTGTGCGCCGAGCGCAGCCCGCCCCATGACGGCGCGGGCGGTTTACCGGATTGGCCGGCAAACGCCCAAATCCCCCTGACCTATCATCCTGTCCCGGACATCGCCTGAGCGGTCCGACCCGCTGCCCGCGCTCTGAACACGCCCGCCTACCCTTGATTCGTCCGTTTTAGGGGTGGAGAATGTTCCGAAGGGGCGCAGGACGAAAGAAGTG
>WGFP01000215.1 GCA_015492195.1 Acidiferrobacterales bacterium | reverse complement strand
GTTCCATATTTTCATGGGCGCTTTTGTTTACGCCGTCGTTTACACGGTTTGGCTGAAGCGCCGCAGCGTATGGAATATCGTTATCGGCGGTCTTTCCGGCAGCTTTGCCGTTCTGGGCGGCGCCGCGGCCGCGGATCCCGGTCTCAGTCCGGCGGCGATTCTGCTGGCCGTGGTGTTGTTCCTGTGGACACCGCCGCATTTCTGGACGCTGGCGATTGCGCTGCACCGGGATTATGCCGCGGCCAAGGTACCCATGCTGCCGGTAGTCGTCGGAGACGCCGCCGCCGCCCGGATTATTCTCGGTAACACCGTTTTGTTGGTTGCGGCCTCCATCATCCCCTTTTTCTACGGCATGGGGTGGGTCTACCTGGCGAGCGCCGTGTTGGGCGGGGGGTATTTTCTGATAAAAAATATCCAGCTCGTCCGTCAACCGACGCGAAAGACGGCCATGGCGAACTTTTTCGCCTCGATTATCCAGCTCACCTTGGTGTTGACGGGCGCTATCGTGGATACACAACTTGCCGGATGGAGTGGCGCTTGAGTGCTGGATGGCAGGCAGTTCGCATCGCCGCCGCTCTTGTCATTCTGTTGCCGTCGTTACCGGGACAGAAAACACGGGCGGCAGAACACGATGCGGCTGCGCCCCGACAGTTCGATAATGCCTCGGCGTTAAAATACAGTCAGGCCGCCATCGGGCGGACCATCGGCGACTATGTGTTGACCGACCGGGAGAGCCGGGAGGTCCGGCTTTCGCGTTATCACGGCCGACCGTTGGTGGTCAGCCTGATCTATACCAGTTGTTATCATATCTGCCCCACCACCACGCGCCATCTGGCAAGCGTCGTTAAGAAGGCCCGGGATGCGCTGGGACGGGACAGCTTCAACGTCGTCACCATCGGCTTCGACGTCGAGAACGACACCCCTCGGGCCATGAAGTACTTCGCCGGAAAGCAGGGGGTGGATCTCCCGGGGTGGCAATTCCTCAGCGGCGATGCCGTGACCATAAAACGTTTGGCGGCGGACCTGGGTTTTGTTTTTTTCCGATCGCCCAAGGGCTTCGACCATCTGATCCAGGCGACAGTGATCGATTCCGACGGCAAGATCTACCGCCAGGTCTATGGCATGAACTTCGACACGCCGTTATTGGTGGAGCCGTTGAAGGAGTTGGTCTTTGGGCGGCCGAGCGGGGCATCATTGTTGGACACCATCGGCAATCGCATCCGTCTGTTTTGTACCGTCTATGACCCCGCCAGCGACAGTTACCGGTTCGATTATTCGATCTTTGTCGGCATGTTCATCGGCGCCACCACCCTGGGGTTTATCGCCTTCATGCTCGTCCGCGAATGGCGCCGGTCACGATCTTGACCTAGGTTATATCACCGCCACATACCAGAGTGATAAGGTAGGATTTATAGGCGACACAGCGGGAGGGTATTTCTTTGCTTAAATGGTTCCAACGGGTCGGCCGGCGTGGGTTCCTGCATATGGAAGCCGGTTTTAATGCCGTATTCGGTCCGCGCTTGAACCCGCTGTACCATCTGGGGGCGCTGACATTCCTGTTCTTCTGGGTGGTTATCGCCAGCGGGATCTATCTGTATATCTTTTTCGAAACCAGCATCGAGGGGGCTTATGACTCGGTCGAGTATTTGACCTACGAGCAATGGTACCTCGGCGGTATTATGCGCAGTCTCCACCGCTACGCCTCCGATGCCATGGTGCTTACCATGATGTTGCATCTCCTGCGCGAGTTCACCCTGGATCGTTATCGCGGCTTTCGCTGGTTCTCATGGATTACGGGTGTGCCGTTGATATGGCTGGTGTTCGCCTCCGGCATCAACGGCTACTGGCTGGTATGGGATAAGCTCGCCCAGTACGTCGCCGTCACCACCGCCGAGTGGATCGACTGGTTGCCGCTGTTCAACGAACCCATGGCGCGCAATTTCCTCAACGAAGCGGCCATCAGCAGTCGTTTTTTCTCGTTGCTGCAATTTCTGCACATCGGTATCCCGCTGTTCCTGCTGCTGCTCTCCTGGGTCCATATTAAGCGAATCAGCCGACCGCGGGTGAATCCGCCGCGCGGTCTCATGGTCGGAACCCTGGCGTCCCTTGTGGTGTTGTCGTTGCTGGCGCCCGCCGTAAGTCAGGGACGGGCCAACTTGGATCAGGTGGCTTCGGTGATTCAGCTTGACTGGTTTTACCTGGCGGTTTATCCCTTGTTTGATATCTGGTCGTACGGCGGGGTGTGGATACTGCTTGGCGGCATTACCTTGTTGTTGGCTTTGATGCCCTGGCTGCCAAGGAGACATCCGGAGCCGGTCGCCGTGGTCGACCTGGACAATTGCAACGGCTGCGGCCGCTGTTTCGCCGATTGTCCGTTTGGTGCGGTGGTGATGCAGCCGCGTACGGACAGCCAGCCGTTTGCACAGGAGGCCCTCGTCGCCGCGGACCTGTGCGCGAGTTGCGGCATCTGTGTCGGCGCCTGTCCGACTGCCTCGCCGTTTCGGCGCACAAGCGACCTTGTGCCCGGGGTCGATCTGCCGCAGCTCACCATCCGCGAGATCCGGGAGAAGACGTTGGCGGCGGCAGCCAAACTATCGGGAGATGATAGAGTAATCGTCTACGGTTGTGACTTTGGCGCTGATCTCGGCAGGTTGGAGGAGCGCGGTGTGGCGGTGCTGGCCTTGCCGTGCATCGCCGCGCTACCACCGTCCTTTCTTGACTTCGTGATCACACGAAAACACGTCGATGGTGTTTTCCTTACGGGATGTCGTGAAGGTGATTGTTACTACCGCCTCGGTATTGAATGGACGCAAGAACGGATTGGCGGCAAGCGGGATCCCTATTTGCGCAAGCGTGTGCCGCGCGAGCGCATCGACATGTTCTGGGCCGGACCGGATCGGTCGAATCAGCTGGCGCAGAAACTGGATGAATTCCGCGGAAAACTCCGGGAACTTGGCCCGTACACGAAACCCCGGTCAAGCCACCCGGAAGGTGACAGCCGTTGGAACGATAAGGGGGTTCGTAATGTCACTGATAGAATGGAATGACGAATTTTCGGTTGGTATCTCGGCCGTCGATCACGAGCACCGGGAGCTGATTGGTCTGATCAATGAACTGTACGCCAATCTGTCCGGCGGAGCGCCCGAGATCACGATCGTGGATTTTCTTGGCGAACTCTACGCCAGGATTTCGGCGCACTTCGCGCTTGAAGAAAAGATTATGCGTGACCGGAAATACGATCAGTATGAGGACCACAAAGCGGATCACGAACGCCTGCTCGATGAGATTCGCGATATCATGGACGACTATGATGACAACGAATCTTTCAGCGAGGAAATTCTGGGGGAGCGCCTGAAAAGCTGGTTTAGCGACCACTTTAAGACCAAGGACGCCAGGTTTTACAAACACCTGGTTTGAGCCGGTCGGGAGACAAAAAAGATGACATACGGTGGGGTCTACAATGCTAAGTGGCTGCGTTATATCGCGCAGGCGGCTTTGTATGGGCTGTTTATTGCCGTTTTGGGATATTTTTCCGTTTCGCCGGCCTATGTTCATCTGCCGCCGGATCAGGCATTGATCAAGCTGAGCTTCAGCCATCCCGGTCAGCCGAAGGGGGGGTGCCGGGAACGCACCGATGAGGAACTGGCGCGTCTCCCCCCCAATATGCGCATCCGCGTCGTGTGTCCCCGCGAACGGTCGCCGGTATTTATCGAGCTGGAAATGGACGGGCGGTTGCTTTACCGGGACACCCTTATACCTTCAGGTTTGTCTCGCGACGGCACCTCGACGGTGTATCGACGTTTTCCCGTGGCGGCGGGACGGCATCACCTGCGCGCACGGCTGCGAGACGATGTACAGGTCGAAGGATTCAACTATGTGCGGGAGGCGGACATCACATTGAAACCGGCCCAGGTATTTGTCGTAGACTTTAACGCAAAATCAGGCGGTTTCATTTTCAAATAGGCACAATCCGAAGAGTGGTGAGGGGTGAGGGGTAAGGCGCGAGGTGTGAGGAGTAAAACACAGCTAGGGTTGGTGCGTGGTTCTCTCCTCACGCTTCACCCCCTTTTATATGAACACTCAACGCAAAGACGCAGAGAAAGACTTTTGATAACAAAAATAAAAATCTTTGCGCTTTGGCGTCTTTGCGTCAAAAAGCTCATTTAATCAGACCTTCCTTAAATATCCAGATTAGCCATGACAGGCACACAGTTTATTCTGCCGATAACGGACAACGCCCAACGACGCCTGGCCACGGGCTGGTTGTTTTTGGGTTTGGCGGCGCTGGTCGGGTCAGGGCTGTTTTCCATCCTGTTGGTTATGGCGCGCACACCATACGTTCAGGACGTCTTTCCCTGGGCCGATTTTTTTCACGTCGCGTT
>WGFP01000214.1 GCA_015492195.1 Acidiferrobacterales bacterium | reverse complement strand
TTTTCTTTTTACGTTTCTTGACGCTTTTGGAAGAAGCTGGTTTCGATATTTCCTTATAAAATTGGGAAAGGGCTTTCGCCAACGCCTCCGTACCTTCCTTCGTTTCTTCGTATTCTTCGGAAGAGAACACAACATTGGCAATGTCAGCGCCTTCGATTAACAGCCGGCTGTCTGGTGCGCCTATCAACCGCCAGTTTTCCACATCGCTGGTCTTGATACCTTTATCCCCAAAAACCAGACAGTATCGCTGTGGTTTGGAAAGCACCAAGTAAGATATCTTGCCGTCCGGGGCAATTACAAAGTCCGTGAGGCCGCCTTTGTATAACAGATGTTGATTGTTATGTTGAATCTGGGTCATAACATAAGCAACCACTATAGTGCTCTTATCCCTTCTCTTTTCGATCAACTCATACGCCCATTGATGCTTTACAAGAGACCGAAAAAATCCTTTGGCAATAAGTTGAGCAAAAATAAGCCCGAACAGAAAACCCAAAGTACTGGTATAAATGACGTAATAAATGACATATTGTATGACTCTGTTGACTGTTTTCAGGTCGGCTGTTGCCAACCCGCCCTGCAATATCTTAATGATCTCCGACGCGGAAGAATGTGCGCCGAGATAGTCCATAAACGGACCAATCACGGGCAGATCAAGCAGAATCGGGCGCACAAGCGTGTGCAACAGGTACGTGAAGCTGTGCGTCAGCACGGCGGTCGCTAATACTGCGCCTAATTGGCCGGGCGTACGCCAAGCGGTGGTATCTTGCGTGATGTGACGAGAGGCGTGGAAACCGAAAAGAAATAGAAAGCCGGGAAGAAGAAACAGCAGAATACTTAATGTGGGCCAAGCAATCGACACGCAAACGCTCCCTTTGCGCTCTTAGGCTACGGACAATTCACCGCTAACCCAAGCTAGACTTGCGCTACTTTTTTTTCAGAATTCCTAGTACGTCGTTGTATGTAGGTGACTAATTCTTCCAGCTTCGGCGTTTTACCGGGAGCGGCTCTACGAAAAGCCTCTTCAACGAGCGATATATCGCCCCTTGCCAGTTCAACCAGTTGACTGAATCGTTCTTCCTGCTTTTTAGTCATTAAGCGCATTTTATTGCCTCTTGCCCGAAATCGCCTTTCTTATAATTACTTTATATATTAAACCATAACCGAAATCATGCGTCCTTAGTATTTCATTGGCCTCCTGTTAATCGTAGAAATTCCGCAAAATGCGGTTATTTTCTTAGGTCTTATCGGCTACTTTTTCCGCTTCCTGGCCTTGGCGAAGACGTGTCTGACGTAAAACATCGTGGCGATATACGAACCCGTGACAAACAGCAGCATCTCGGCGACGATCCGTATTGGCTTTCCCATTGACGCGGATTCCGGATTGAAGAAGAAAAACCAGATTAAACCGCCTGCCAACGCGAGCGCCGCCAGCACGCGCCACCAGAACCGGGCATAGAATCCGCCCTTCGTCGCAAAGGCCATCCGGGCCCCGTCCTTGATCGCGGTTTCGCGGTCCGTGGCCTTGCCCCGGCTTAACATGATCAGGATGCGCCGCCATTCCACCGCGCCGGCGACCAGGTTGGCGAATATGCTGCGCCGGAATTTCCACGCCTTCGTTCTCTTTGCCTGTTCCACGCCCCGCGGATCGGCCTCTTTGACGTAAACCTTGCCCGGCATCGGCCGGGTCCAAAGAAGAAGGGCCGCCAAAATCGCGAGCGCGCGCAGCGGCTCCGGTTTCCAGGAGGCCAATCCCCCGTCGAGCAATCCGTAAAATCCATAACTCAACAAAACGCCCGTAACCACCGCAGCAATGAAGGGAATTCGGAAGTAAGCCCACACCAAGGCCCGGCGATAAACGCGTTTATCCTCATCTCTGAAAGCGGCGGTGAGAAAGTAGCCGCCTTCCAGCTTGTTCTGCTTTTCGTGGTCGGTCAGTTCCAACTTATCCGCGGGGAAACTCCCTCCCTCGATCACTTCCCGGATGATCCCTTGAAAAAGGGTGCCGTCTTTCCAATATTTCACGTGGGCCAGACCTGGTACGGCATACCGCCGGAACACGACGTCCCGGTAGGCGAGCGGGATGGAGGTGTCGAAGATCTTGCCGTAATTGTCGCTCGCGTGCGCGATCTCCAGGTGATGGCCGACGGGGTCCTGTTCGTCACAAAGATTATAGTGCACGATTTTCTTTTCCGGCGGTTGAAGCCAGTCATCGGAACGCTTGGTTTTCGTGTCCCGACACCAGGCATCGAGCTTCGGGATGCGCCCGCCGCCCGGCACTTGATTGTCTCTGGGATTTTTCAATCCCATGTGCAGGTAGTTCTGAAACCAAATGACGTGGTATTTATCAATCGGGGCGCCCAACGTGATAAAACTGCGCACCCGACCGCGCCACAGGAGATAGGGAATCTCGGGCGGGTCGTCGGACAACTGCGGGCAAAGCGCTTTAAGTTCTTTTGCCCGCTTCGTTTCTTTTAGCTTGGCGATGAGGTGTTGCCAACTGTCCTTTTCGATATCCTTCTCAAACGTATAACCCGGAAACGGCAGGGACGGGCACGGGTGGGCGGAGGCCGCCCGTTCCCGGCGCAGGGTGTCTTTCGCGTGCGCGTAGACGAGCGCATCGAAACTCATGATACTGCCGAGGCTGTGGGCGATCACGGTGAAGACCGGCGGTTGGTAGGCCGTTTTCCGTTTATGGTCCCGGTCGCGATGGCACCAGTCAATAAAGTCGCGCAGGAGAATCTCATCCAAAACGACGTGAAAATGGCGCACCGCGCGGCCGCGGGTGCGAGCATAATCCCCGTAGAGATGCACGTCGCCCAGGAAATCGGCGAAATAACGTTTCGCCTGTTCAGGATAGCGCAAAGACAACAACTTGTAGATCGGCACGGCCGTATTGACCAGCGCATGCAGCATGTCGGTGGCCCAGGGAGGTATCCAACGCGGTGGCGCGATGCCGGTGTCTTCATCGATCCGCTCAAGCAGGGCGGCGGCCCATTGGTCCACGGGGGAGGCGTAGTTTTTTTGATGATTCTTCAGGATATGGGCCCAGTAAAGATCCACAAAACGGAAATTCTCGCCTGAGGTGTCGGTGGCGGGCGTGCCGTCGAAGGCCCCCGTTTTTTGCGCCGGGTCGACGGGTATGCCGTTGAACTCCGACCAACCGTGCCCCATGCCGTCGCGACGCACCGATTGCGCCGAAAGGTAGGAAGGCAACAGGTTTTTATAAAATTCGGCTTCCTTGTTCTGCCGCACCTCGGCGAAACGATGCACGACTTCAAAGGTGGTTTCGTTGAGCTTCTGTTCGCCGATTCCGTGGACCACAAACACATAGTGGCGAGGCTTGGGTGCGCCCTTCATCCTTTCTCCTCCTTTTTGTTCGACGCTTTTCGCGCCCTTACCTGGCGGAATTCCCTGTCAGGGTTCCGAATCAATATATACCCGGGGATTCAAGATAACAAAAGAAAAAAATCTAAATGGTGGAATTGAACAGACGCACTGTTCAGCGCGTCTGTTCGACTGACGTTATGCAGCGACCACAACGTAAGCCGAGGAACTGGATGGTTTGGGAACAGGCAATCCCTCTTCTTTTAGTCCCTCGATATGAAATTCTATGGCCTCTTTCATATTTGCCTCGGTTTCCTCAGGCGTTGCACCAGTGGCAACACAACCGGGAAGATCCGGTGAATATGCCGAATAGCCTGTTTCGGATTTCTCAATAATAATAAGATATTTCATGGTTTTAACCCCGCCTGCTTGAGGATACTATTCAAGGTCCCGGGCGCTAAATCATCATTTGGTCTTCCTGGTACTGTCACTAACCCAATTTTAGCACTATGTTTATATTGACGGTGACTTCCCCTCATTCTGACCTGATACCAGCCGTCCTTTTCGATCAATTTAATCAAATCCTTGACCTTCATTGACACCATTCCTTAGGGAAGCTCTGATTAATTCCT
>WGFP01000213.1 GCA_015492195.1 Acidiferrobacterales bacterium | reverse complement strand
TTCATACACCAATCCTTCCATCCGGTAGTCGGCCATGGCGATGGCGGTGGAATTGAAGGTGTTGGTTTCGAGGATGTCGGCACCGGCCTCCAGGTAAGCGGCATGGATATCGCGGATGATTTGCGGCTGCGTCAGGGTCAAGAGGTCGTTGTTGCCCCTGAGGTCACCGTCATGGTCCGCAAAGCGTTCGCCGCGGAAATCCTTTTCACCCAGCTTGTAGCGCTGGATCATGGTGCCCATGGCGCCGTCCAGGATCAGGATGCGGGATTTAATCAGTTCTTCCAGCTTCGCCAGTCGCGCCGCGCGCGCCTGGGTGATGCCGGAGGATGTTTGTGCAGACATTTTTTATTTGCAGCGACTAAAAATACGGCGGAAGTGTACCGGAAAGCGGCTTTAAATGCTTGATGCGGCGGGTGTTAACCCAGCGCCAAGAAAAAAAGAAATCCCCCTGTCGGCGGGGCGAACAGGGGGAGACTGCGGTGCGTGGCCGGTTCAGGAAATCGGCAAAACTAGGCGTTGCTCGCCTTGGCGTATTTTTCCTTTGCCGCGCGTGCGGCCGCCGCTTCCTCAGGTGTATACCCTTTGCCGGACCACAGCATGTTGTAGGCGATTTCTTCGTTGCCGTTCTCACACAGCTCCAATACCTTTTTGAACAACGGCTGGAACGTGTCGCTGCGGTGAGACTGTTCGTGATCTTCAAAGGACCGCCAGAAGGTTACGATCAACGCCTCCTTGTCCTTCAGCGGGCTGGCGACTGCCTGACCGATGGTCGAGCCCTCGTTTGAGATATTGCCGCTGTTTAAGGCGACAAACCCGCCGATGAAACCGGTGTCCGAATGATAGGTCTTGACGTTCTCACAAAGCAGGGCAACCCGTTCCTGCAAGTCGTCGACCGTGTATTCGGGCCTGAGGATCACGCGGTTGATGGTAACGACGCCATCGGACGGAAAGTCGTTAATTAATGCGTTCATTTTGTTGCTCCTTTCGCTATTTCTTCGCGCCGTTTATATGGGTATTAATATATCAATATCAATACCTGAGGGAATATATCAACTTGTATACCCCAAAATTATCCAAAAATAAATATATTATAAAACAATAGGATAACTAAAACAGTTAACATAGCTTATTAACCGGCGATCTGTTTTGTTTCTTCCGGTCGGGAATCAGCCGATGCCGGGGGTATGGCGCCGGCTCAGCCCCAGACTCAGGATGCGCTGGATAAGGTGCTCGTAGCTTAATCCGGCCTTTTCCGCGGCAAAGGCGCTTTCATCGTTGCTGGCGATCGCCGGATTCGGGTTGGCCTCCAGGATGTACACCTGTCCTTCCTGGTTGAGGCGCAAATCGAGGCGAGCGTATCCGCTCAGATCGAGAATCCGGTACGCCCGTTTGCATAATTTGGCAATGCGCTCCGGCATCCCCGCCGGGAGGTTTCTGGCGAAGCGGTAATCGATGCCCCAGCGTTCCCGGTATTCGGTGTCCCATTTCACTTTATAGGTCGCCATGCGCGGCAGGCCTTCGTCCACCTTGTCGAAGACCAGCTCACGGATGGGAAGCACCTCCAGCCTTGAGTTGCCGATGACCGTCACATAAAGTTCGCGGCCGGCGATATATTGTTCGGCAATGGCGTCGCCTTTCATTTTTTCATGCAGCAACGCCACGCGCTCCCGGAGCTGGGCTTCATTTTCAACGTAAGAGGCCTGGGCAATCCCCACCGAACCTTCCTCGATGAGGGACTTTACGATCATGGGAAAGGGCAGGCGCCGAAGCCGCCCCAGTTTTTTTCCGTAAGGAAATACCATGAAGTCCGGCACGTTGATGTGGTGATAGGTCAACAGCTTTTTCGACAGGGCCTTGTCGCGCGAGAGCAGCAGGCCACGCGGGTTACATCCGGTGTAGGGCGTCTTAAGCATTTCCAGGTAACTCACGACGTAGTAATCAAAGGCGCTGTTTCCGGCGAAGTCTTCAAGCAGATTGAAAACGATATGGGGATTCCACTCCTCGATGTTTTTGCGGATCGGCGCGAGGTCGTCGTAGACGCCGATTATTCTGGTGTCGTGGCCGAGATTTATTAGGGCGTTTTTGACGTCGTATTCGGTTTGGAATTTTTCAATGCGTGGATCATCGTCGCCCTCCAGGTCGTCCGGCGGGACCAGTGAATAATGCACCAGCATTAAGACGCGCAGCTTTCTCATAATGATACGTGAAATCCTCCACTGTGGAGTTTATTCATGACAAGCATGGTCAAACAGGCGACCATTTCGTGTTTCATTTCCTGATCGCTTCTTACGACCCTGAGGTCGAGTTCCTTGCAGCGCTCGATCATCTCTACCAGCACCTCGTTGATTCTATAATGATATTCCGAGGTCCAGCGGGCTACGATTTCTATTACTTCCATTTTTACCCGCCGGATATAGCGGGAAGCCTTTTCATTTTTCTTGTATTCCTCGGCATCGGAAAACAGGCGGCGTAGATCCCTGTCAAAAAATTCCGGACTGTCCTGGGCGTAGCGTTTTTGTTTGTCTGCGTAGTATTCACGCAAGGTCATGCGCATGGAGCGTACCGGGCTTACTTCCCGGTGGTTGTTGTATCGTGGTCGTTTGTGTTTGATCTCGCTCATTAATTTATCCACGTACTCGAGTTTCTTCAGCGCGGGCCAGCCCTTGTATCGCCTCCTCCAATCCGAGTTCGATTTGAGCCACACGGCAAACGTTTCGGCCCAGTCCTCATGCGGGTGGCTTTGCGCGTACCAGTTTGCCAGGTTCAGGACATAACGCTTGCTGTACGGCCGCGGCAGATAGGTTTCCGGATACTTTACGCTGGATTTGCCGAAGTGTTTCTGCCAGTCGCGCCGCCGGTGAAACCGGTAGGCGTTCAAGAGCGCGTGGCCCGTTTCGTGCCGCAACAACCGCATGCAGGATTCTTTGGATCCCCCTTCCACCTCGAGCATGAATTCCCGTTCAAGACGCTTGAGGCGCGGATGGGCGAGAAAGAAAGGAATGGCAACTCCGGGAACGCCGTCAGGGCTGAACCATTCGTCCGATAGCCAGAAATGCGGGCGAAAAACGAACCCCCGCCGTTT
>WGFP01000212.1 GCA_015492195.1 Acidiferrobacterales bacterium | reverse complement strand
GGGTGAATTCAATCAGGGTATCTGCCGCCGTTTGTGAGGCGGGTGTCGGGGTGCGCAGGAATTGGGACAACCAGTAGCCGGCAACCAGAGCCGCAAGCGCCGTGGCGAGCAGGATGGAATTTTTAAGCGCAGGCGGCATGAAAATAAAAGCGGAAAAAATTTATTTTTTGCGTGCGTGAGGTTACTTAATTTGACGCAGCAGCGCGAGGAATTCCTCTTTGGATCGATAGCCGTAGGCACGCAGGTCCCGTCGCTCCTCGCCGTTGGAGGAGAAGAACAGCATGGCCGGCGGGCCATAGACGCCGAAGCGCCGTTTGATGGCCTTGAATTCCGGATCGTTGGGATCGGTGACGTCGGCCTGCAGCGAGACGAAACGGCGGCGCAATTCCTCGCGCACTTGCGGATCGGCGAAGGTCGTCTTTTCCAGGCGGACGCAATCGGTACACCAGCTCGCGTAATAGTCTAGGAACGCCGGCTTCCCCGCGGCCTTGGCCGCCGCCAAGCGGCTCTCGAGTTCGCGCAAGGTGCGCACCTGCTCGAAAACGGGTTGTTCCGCAGAGGTGCGCGCGGATTCCGCAACGCCGCCCCCGCTCAGAGACATCGGCAGGGGATTGAAGATGTCGCGATTTCCGGCGAGCCCCCCGAGCAACGCCAGCACACCCCAGACCAGCAGGAAGGTGCCGATGCCTTTCCAGAGATAACGCCAGCCGCTCGCGCCCTTGGGCAGACTCTGGGTTGCCCCCAGGTAAACCCCGGTGATGATGAACAGCGCCGCCCACAGGAACAACACCGGCACTTCCGGCAGGAAGCCGAGGAGATAGATGGCGACCGCCAACAACAACACGCCGAAGACCTGTTTGATCCGGTCCATCCACGGGCCGGCCTTGGGCAACAGGAAACCGGCGCCGACACCGATGGCGATCAGGATCATCCCCATCCCAAGCGCCATGGAGAACATGATGGCGCCGCCAAGCACTGCGTCGCGGTTGGCGATGGCCACGCCCAGCGCGGAGATAAAGAGCGGGGAGACGCACGCCCCGATAATCAGGGCTGAAAACAACCCCAGGAAAAATACGCCGATAAACGATCCCCCTTTAAAACGACGGGTGCGGTTATGCAGGTGAGACTGAATGAAGTGCGGCATTTGCAGTTCATAGAAGCCGAACATGGACAATGCCAACAGGGCAAACAGGATGCTGAAGGTGCCGATGGCCCAAATGTTTTGGAAATAGGCCTGCAGCTGCTCACCGGTGGCGCCGGCAATAACACCCACGATTGTGTAGGTAACCGCCGTGCCGAGCACGTAGCTTAGTGACAACAGGCCGCCTTTTAATTTGGTGATATGTTTGTCACCGCTCCCAACGATGGCGCTGGAAAGGATCGGAATCATGGGCAGCACGCAAGGCGTGAAGGTAAGCAACAACCCGATGCCGAAGGCGCCGAGTACAACCAATATAAATTTTGTTTCATCAATTGAGGGCTGGGTCGCCGGAACCGTATCGGTGTCGGCGACGCCCGCGGACAGGCCGGTGGCGAGGGAGGCCACGGCCAGCACTCCGCCGCCGCCCGGCGTGACGCTGAATGTTTTGGTGGCGGGCGGGTAACAGATCGTCACACCCTTTTCCGAACAGCCCTGGTAGGTTGCCTTGAGGGCAAGTTTTGTTTCATTACCCAGGCCCTCTATCGGCAGACGAATATCGAACCCTTTGTGGTACACCTCGGTTTTGCCGACAAACTCGTCAACCTTGATCTTGCCGCGCGGCAGCTTGTAATTCCCGAGCCGCACACCTTCCGGCGGCGGTCCGCCGTCCAGCCGCGTGAGTTCAAAGTTGGTCTTGTCGCGATAGAGGTAACAGCAATCGGCGATCTCGAACCGCGCGCGCAGGGTGTCTTTGCCAAACGGTTCCACGAGAAGCGTGAACGCCTTTTCCGGGTCCACCACTTCCTGTACCCCGCTGCCGCCGTCGATGGTTTTGGCGAGATCCTTCAGGGATTGAATTTTGGCGGGGGCCGTCCCTGGCCCGCGCCCTTCAGGCGCCGCTTTTGGTGCTCGTGCACCGCGCGCGTCCGATTTTGTTTCCGACAAAATCGCATTTTCCGCGGTTAACGGTTGGGATTTAACCGGAGGTAGATTGAAGCTTACCTGTTTGATCATCGGGGGATAGCATACGCCGACGGGTTCGTTGCATCCCTGGGCGGTGATGCGCAGCTTGACGTTGTGTGCGCCGGAAGTTTTGCGTTCTATGGGCAGTTGTACCTTGACCGATTTGGTATAAGTCTCGACGATCCCAAAGAACGGATCTTTCTTTTTCTTGCCGCGTGGAATAATGGGCTGTTGCAGGACAATTTTTTCGTCGAGGGACTCGAATTTGAATTTGTCCCGGTACATGTAGTAGCCGGGGGCGATCTTCCAGCGCGCCTCCAGGGTGTTGGCGTCCACGATGCGCGTCGAGAGGCTGAAGGCCTTGTCGGGTTCAAGCAGCTCGTCCCCGACCCCGGCATATACCGGCAGGACAAATAAAAAGGCCAGAAAGGCCTGCAACAGTCTATTCATTGCGTCTTCTGCGTCCTCGGCTCCGTAGGCGGCCCATCCTTAGGACCGCTCCTCCGGGTTGTTGATCCAGGAGAGATAGGCGTCAAGCCCATCGGCAATTGAGACCGCGATCACCTCCGGAAGTTCGTAGGGATGAAGCTCCAAAATACGCTTTTCGATGGCGTTGTACGCCTCGGTCATTGACTTTATAAGCAGCAATTGCTCGGCGGCGGACTCTATCTTGCCTTGCCACAGGTATACCGACTGCGCGATCGGAAGGATATTCGCGCAGGCGGCAAGGCGTTCGCTTACCAACGCCCGGGCAATGCGTTCGGCGGATTCCTTGTCGGGACAGGTCGACAAAATAAGTTGGTGGCGGTTCTTTTCCATGGATGCGGCTGTTCGTGATCAGGTCGTCATTTTGGGCGGGTGCGCCGGAATCATTCCCTGGCGCCCGCTTCTTTAAGCATACGCACAATTTCCCACTGTTGCCTGGCTTTGGGGAATGACAGGGCGGTCATGCCGTCGTTGCCCCGGATGTTGGGATCGGCGCCGTGGGAGAGCAGGATTTTCACGACGGCGGCATGTCCGCTCATGGCCGCCGCCCGTAAAGGGGTGATATTGAAATGACTCGCCGCGTTGACGTCCGCCCCCCGGGCGATGAGCGCCTCGATCACGGGGATATTGTCATTCCAGCAGGCATGCTTGAGCGCCGTGTCGCCGTCCTTATCCCTGAGGTGCACGTCGGCGCCTTTTGCGAGCAGTATGTCCACCACCTCATGACGACCTTGGCCGGCGGCGAGCATCAAGGCGGTACGGCCTTTTTGATCTTGTGCATTGATGCTTGCGCCCTGGGCCAGTAAGGTTTTTACCGCCGTTATATCTCCCTTTTTGGCGGCGTTGAATAATGACCCGTCGTCACTCGTTGCCGCGTGGCTCGTGAATGCGGCCGTGAATATAATAATAATTGATAAAGTTGTTGCCGGTCTCATGCCCTCTATCCCAAAGTCGTTCGCAATCTGGCTAAGACGTACAAATCGCAAAGCAAAGATTATTTATTTTAGCGAAAGACGGTTTTTTCTGCTTACAAGTTTTAATCGGCAATTAAAGTTAAGAATGGCCGGAGCCTGGGTTATACTGGACAAGGCATATCCCCATTCATTCTTACCACAAAATGGCATACCGGCGCCCATGAGACCCCTGTCAATATTGTTTATCTTTTTACTGCTGCCCGCCGCCGAGATCTGGCTGATGATCAAGGTGGGAGGCGTGATCGGGGCGGGTTGGACCGTGTTGCTGCTTGCGCTCACCGCCGTGGTGGGCGTCGCCCTGGTCCGCTCCCAGGGGTTGACGGCCATACGCCGGATACAGGACATGCTGGGGCGGGGTGAATTGCCGGCGAGGGAAGTGCTCGAGGGCGTGTGCCTGCTGATCGCGGGGGCGCTGCTCTTGGTACCGGGATTCATTACCGATGCCCTGGGGGTTTTCCTGTTGGTTCCGATGTTGCGGCGCGGCTTGGTCGGTGGGCTTTTGCGACGCGGTGTGATCCATGTCGCCGGCCCGAGTTCCACGTCTCCCCCACGGGCGGAAAAACGCCCCCGCGTCCTGGAGGGCGAATCCCGACGGCTGGATCGCTAGTACGTGAATCCGTGAGGCGTGAGGGGTGAGACGTGAGGAGAAAACCCTCCACCCACTGATATTTAATAATTTTCGCCTTACTCCTAACCCCTCATTCCTCACTTTATGAAACGGCAACTTGCTGATTTGGAATGAGGCAGTCAATGAAGTCACTGATTCAGGTGTCCCCCATAGACCCGCCGGGGGTTGACAATGCACCGGCGCCTATTATCATTAGCACTCATCTAGGTCGAGTGCTAACAATACCGGCTCCAGAGGGTGATGGCTCCAGGAGCGGGATTACGGCCCTGTCTTATATATAACCTATTGTAATATAAAGGAATAATACTGAAAGTGAGGAATCAACCATGACTGCTCAATCGTTAGCCAAAAAAGGAGAAAGCACTGTGAACATTCGTCCGCTTCACGACCGGGTAATGGTACGCCGCCTGGAAAACGAGGAAAAAACCCCGGGCGGGATCGTTATTCCAGACACCGCTAAAGAAAAACCCATCCAAGGCGAGATCGTTGCGGTCGGCAAAGGCAAGGTTCTGGAAGACGGCAAGGTCCAGCCGCTGGAAGTAAAGCCCGGTGACAAGGTGTTGTTCGGCAAGTACGCCGGCACCGAGGTCAAAGTCGGCAATGAAGAGCTGCTTGTGATGCGTGAAGAAGACATCATGGGCGTTATCGAGGGCTGATGCCCGTTTTTTTGTAAGAACTTATTTTTTTATAGAGAGGGAAGAAAATGGCTGCTAAAGACGTAGTTTTCAGCGATCCTGCGCGCACGCGCATGATGCACGGCGTTAATATCTTGGCCGACGCGGTCAAGGTAACGCTCGGCCCCAAGGGCCGTAACGTAGTGGTGGACAAGGCCTTCGGCGCGCCCACCGTAACCAAGGACGGTGTCTCCGTCGCGAAGGAAATCGAGCTCAAGGACAAGTATGAAAACATGGGTGCGCAGATGGTGAAGGAAGTCGCCAGCAAAACCTCCGATGTCGCCGGCGACGGTACCACCACCGCCACGGTGCTGGCGCAGGCCATGCTGCGCGAGGGCTTGAAGTCGGTGGCCGCCGGCATGAATCCCATGGATCTCAAGCGCGGCATCGACAAGGCCGTGCATGCCGCGGTTGACGCCTTGAAGAA
Source organism: Acidiferrobacterales bacterium (assembly GCA_015492195.1). Taxonomy (GTDB): domain Bacteria; phylum Pseudomonadota; class Gammaproteobacteria; order Acidiferrobacterales; family Sulfurifustaceae; genus S146-88. The sequence continues at coordinate 10,117 of WGFP01000212.1, read as the reverse complement.
GATCTCGAAACCCTGTTCCGATCACAAGGAAATTGCCCAGGTCGGCACCATCTCCGCCAATTCGGACGAGTCCATCGGCAACGTCATCGCCGAGGCCATGGACAAAGTCGGCAAGGAGGGCGTGATCACGGTGGAAGAGGGTTCCGGTCTGGAAAACGAACTTGAAACCGTGGAGGGGATGCAATTCGATCGCGGCTACCTGTCTCCGTATTTCATCAACAAGCAGGACACGATGAGCGCGGAACTGGAAAATCCCATGATCCTCATCTACGACAAGAAGATTTCCAATATCCGTGAAATGTTGCCGTTGCTTGAAAGCGTGGCCAAGCAGGGTCGGCCGCTCCTGGTTATTGCCGAAGACGTGGAGGGCGAGGCCCTGGCAACGCTGGTGGTGAACAACATCCGCGGCATCATCAAGGTTTGCGCCGTCAAGGCACCGGGCTTCGGTGACCGGCGCAAGGCGATGTTGCAGGATATCGCCATCCTGACCGCGGGCACGGTGATCTCCGAAGAGCTCGGCATGAATCTGGAGAAAGCCTCGGTGGAAAACCTGGGTTCGGCCAAGCGCGTTCAGATCACCAAGGAAAACACCACCATCATTGACGGCGCCGGTAAGAAGGAGGATATCGAGGGGCGCATCAAGCAGATCCGCGCTCAAATCGAAGAGGCGACGAGCGACTACGACAAGGAGAAGCTGCAAGAGCGTCTCGCCAAACTCGCCGGCGGTGTGGCCGTCATCAAGGTCGGAGCGGCGACCGAGGTGGAAATGAAGGAAAAGAAGGCGCGCGTCGAAGATGCATTGCACGCAACCCGTGCCGCGGTGGAAGAAGGCATCGTCGCAGGCGGCGGTGTGGCCCTGGTGCGTGCGCTCACCAATATCAAGGGCCTCAAGGGCGCCAACCACGACCAGGATGTCGGCATTCAGATTGCGTGCCGCGCCATGGAAGAGCCGCTGCGCCAGATCGTGGCCAACGGCGGAGCCGAACCGTCGGTGGTGTACCACAAGGTGGCCGAGGGCAAGGACAATTTCGGTTACAACGCCGCCACCGATGAATACGGGGATATGACCAAGATGGGCATCCTGGATCCAACCAAGGTCACCCGCACGGCGTTGCAGAACGCGGCCTCGATCGCGGGCCTCATGATTACCACCGAGGCCATGGTCGCCGAGATCCCGGAAGAGAAACCGGCCGCCGCCGCCGGCGGCGGTGCTCCCGATATGGGCGGCATGGGCGGCATGATGTAAGACGGCGGTTGTTGCGCCGAATAGTAAAGGCCCCGTTCGCGGGGCCTTTACGTTTATGCGGAGAAAATTATTTAATTTGCCGATTGCGCCGATTAGAGTGGATGATTCAGGATGTAAGCATGCCGCGTTTCACAAGTCAGGCAAAAGCGGTAATCGCAGATAGTCCGTTTTAGTTTGCGTAAATTTGCGTTCATCCGCGGATGGTTGTCTCCGTGAATAACGCAGTATATCGACCAGGCACGAGGAAGCGATTCAGGGATGGGTCGCCCGCGGAACCGAGGATGCAAGGACATCCATGAATAATCCAACGCAGGGGATCATCACCCACCACATCGCGGCGCTGCCCGAACCCCTGCGTGCGCCGGTCAGGGACCATTGGGATGGTTTTCTGGCAAACCCGGCCGGGTTTCCGTGGGACAGCGAAGCCGGCCGCGATTGTTTGCAGGTGTTGCCGAAGGTATGGGCTTGCAGTGAATTCGTCGCCCGTAGCTGTCTGCTGCACCCGCAGATGCTGACCGATCTTGTTGACAGCGGCGATCTGTTTCGTGCCCGTCGCGCCGATGAATTCGATATCAATGCAGCACCCAGAAAATGGTCCGGAGACGGACCGCCGACGGAGGCGGGAGAGTATCTGGCGCGCGCCGCCGATGAGGCGGAACTGAAAAGCCGTTTGCGCATTCTGCGACGCCGGGAGATGGTGCGCATCGCTTGGCGTGATCTTGCCGGCTGGGCGGACCTCGCGGAGGTGGTCGCCGACCTGTCCCGATTGGCCGATTTCTGTATTGGTGCGGCGCTTTCCTGGTTGTACCGCCGGGCGGTTGAAAGACACGGCACGCCCGTGTCGCAAAGCGGCAAACCGGTGTCCATGGTCGTTCTCGGCCTGGGTAAGCTCGGCGGGAGTGAACTCAATTTCTCCTCGGACGTCGATCTTATTTTTGCTTATCCGGAAGACGGCCACACGGACGGTAAACACGCGTTAAGCAATCACGAATTTTTCGTACGCCTGGGGCGCAGCCTGATAGACGTCCTGAATGAAATGACGGCGGACGGGTTTCTGTTCCGCGTCGACATGCGGCTGCGCCCCAACGGCAAGAGCGGACCGCTGGCGCTTTGTTTCGATGCCATGGAGCAGTATTACCAGACCCACGGCCGCGAATGGGAGCGTTATGCCCTGGTCAAGGCCCGGGCGGTTGCCGGTGACCTCACCGCCGGCATGCAACTTCTTGATCGTTTGAAGCCCTTTGTCTATCGCCGGTATCTGGATTACGGCGCGATTGAAGCGATTCGCGAAATGAAGGCCATGATAGCGCGGGAACTGCAGCGCAAGGGTATTCATGACAACATCAAACTCGGGCCCGGCGGCATCCGTGAAATTGAATTCATCGGACAGACCTTCCAGCTGATTCGCGGCGGAAGAGAATTGCATCTGCAAGAACGCGGCATTCTCAAGGTGTTGGAATTGCTTGGCGAAAACGGGTATCTGGCAAGCCAGGCAGTGGCTGACCTGAGTTCGGCATACCGGTTTTTACGCAAGGCGGAGAACCGTTTGCAGATGATGGAGGACCGTCAGGTACATCAGCTCCCGGTCGACACCCTGGATCAACTTCGGCTTGCCACGGCCATGGAAATGCAGGATTGGAAATCTTTTGAAACCACGCTTCGCGGCCACATGCGTCGGGTCCACGAGCACTTCAACCGCTTGTTCACGACACCGCAAGACGAACAGGCGCAGACGGATAAACAGAGTTTGCTTGAGATATGGCTCGACACGCTGGACAAGGACATAGCCCACAAAGTGCTTAAGGAATGCGGCTTTGATCGACCTGAGTATGTGATGGGGCTCTTGCACGGATTGCGTGAGGGAAGCGCCTACGGCTCGCTCTCCAGCGAGGGCCGCGCACGCATGGATCGTCTTATTCCCTTGTTGCTGCACGCGACGCGGCTTGCCGAGGATCCCGACACCACGCTCGCGCGGCTGATCCGGCTGCTTGAGGCCATCGGCGGACGGTCGGTGTATTTTTCGCTGCTGATCGAGAACCCGATGGCGCTGTCACAACTGGTGAAACTTTGTTCCGCCAGTCCCTGGATTTCCAACTGGATCGGACGGCATTTGATCCTGCTGGATGAATTGCTTGACCCGCGCAGCCTGTATGCCCCGTCGTCGCGCCCCGAGCTTGAGAACGAAGTCCGGCAACGCCTCATACCTGTTCCGGATGACGATCTCGAAATGCAGATGGAGGTATTGCGTGAGTTCCGACACGGGCATGTTCTGCGTGTCGCAGCGGCCGTGATAAGCGGCGGGTTTCCCCCGGAACAGGTGGGCGGTCATTTGTCGCGGATCGCCGAGGTGGTACTCGACCAGTGTTTTATGCTTGCCAGGGACGCGATCGAGAAAAAGCACGGGCAACCGAGATGTTTGAGCAAGGATGTGGTCGGCAATCCGGGTTTCGCGGTGATCGCCTTCGGCAAGCTCGGTGGCCTCGAGCTTGGTTATGCATCCGATCTGGACATGATTTTTCTCTACGAGGCATGCGGTGACGGTGGGATGACGGACGGTGAAAGAAGCGTCACCAACGAGCAGTTTTTCGCGCGGCTGGGACAGCGTCTCATTCATATTCTCACCGCCCGCACGCCGGGCGGAATCCTTTATGAAGTCGACATGCGCCTGCGTCCGAGCGGCAAGGCGGGACCTTTGGTGACGAGCCTTGCGGCGTTTCGTGAATACCAGCGCAACCATGCCTGGACCTGGGAGCATCAGGCCCTGGTGCGGGCGCGGCCGGTGGCCGGCAAGCCGGAACTGTGCCGCGAATTTTCAAAGGCGAGACACGAAATTCTATGCCTGGCGCGTGACCCCGACCGCTTGAGACAGGAGGTCCGGGAGATGCGTAAAAAAATGACCGAGACGCATGCCGGCCGCAATCCTACCGAATTTGATGTTAAGCACGATCCGGGAGGTATCGTCGACATTGAATTTATGGTGCAATACTGGGTTTTGCGGTGGGCGCACGAGCATCCGGTGCTTACCCGCCATACGGACAATATTAATATTCTGGAAGCCTTGGCCGGTGCAGGTCTGCTGGATGCCGGGCGATCGCGGGAGCTGGCAGACGCCTATCGCCGCTATCTTTCCATCGAGCACCGATTGAAGTTGATGGAGCGTGGATCGCTGATCCCTCGCACGGAACTTGGCGGTCTCCCGGAAGGCGTGCGCCGGGTGTGGGACGAAGTGTTTGAATAAGAGTTTGAACCGCAGAGATCACAGAGCACGCAGAAAGATTATTGTTCTTGAATCTCCGCGTCATCTGCGCCTTTGCGGTGAAAATTAATATTTTTTGGAGATATTGCGATGTCGATGGCAGACCGTGACGGCGTCATCTGGTACGACGGAAAGCTGGTGCCCTGGCGCGAGGCCACCACTCATGTGCTGACGCACACCCTGCATTACGGCATGGGTGTGTTTGAAGGCGTGCGCGCCTACAAGACGGACAAGGGCACCGCCATCTTTCGTCTTGAAGAGCATACCGACCGCCTGTTCCGCTCGGCACATATTCTGCAGATGACCATTCCTTACGACAGGGAGACGATCAATAAGGCAATCACCAACGTGGTGCGCGAGAACAAACTGGAAAGCGGCTATATCCGTCCCATGTGTTTCTACGGCTCGGAAGGGATGGGGCTGCGCGCCGATAATCTCAAGGTCCATATGATCATCGCGGCCTGGCCCTGGGGCACCTATCTGGGGGAAGACGGGGTGAAAAACGGCATCCGTGTGCACACGTCGTCGTTTAACCGCCATCATGTAAACGTGTCCATGTGCCGCGCCAAGGCCAACGGCCATTACATCAACTCCATGTTGGCGCTGCACGAGGCATTGGCCTGCGGCTGTGACGAGGCGCTGCTGCTTGATACCGAGGGCTATGTCGCCGAAGGCAGCGGTGAAAACTTTTTTATTGTGCGCGACGGGGTGATTTACACCCCGGATCTCACTTCGTCGCTCGACGGCATCACGCGTGATACCGTCATCCGGCTGGCGCGGGAGGCCGGCATCGAGGTGCGGGAAAAACGCATCACGCGCGATGAGGTGTATATCGCCGATGAGGCGTTTTTCACCGGCACCGCGGCGGAGGTGGCGCCAATACGCGAGCTGGACGGGCGCGTCATCGGCGGCGGCAAACGCGGTCCGGTAACGGAAAAACTGCAAGCGCTGTACTTCGACCAGGTGCACGGCCGCAGAGCCCGGTATCCCGAGTGGTTGACGTTGGTTAAGTGAAGGACAATGAGATAGGAGTGTACCGTGATTCAAGCAGATGCAAATTCGGAAAAATTGATTCAGCCTAATGCGAAGAACCGCTATGAAATCACGCGGGCCGATCTGCCGCTGCATTGCCCGATGAAGGGCATGAGTCTGTGGAACTCCCATCCCCGTGTCTTTCTGCCGATCGAAAAGAGCGGGGAGGAGCGCTGCCCCTACTGCGGGGCGGTCTACGTGCTAAAGGATAAGTAATTTTCACCGCAAAGGCGCAAAGGGCGCAAAGGTATTTAAAGAGCTGAAAACGCAAAGATTGCTTTAAAATAGTGTTTTCTTTGCGTACTCTGCATCTTTGCGGTGAACGAGCAAATAAAATTTCTTATAGTAGGCCCGGCGTGGGTCGGCGACATGGTGTTGGCCCAGAGCCTGTTCGCGCTGCTCAAAGAGCGCAACCCCCGCTCCCGCATTGATGTCATCGCCCCCGCCTGGACCGAGCCGCTGTTGTCCCGCATGCCGGAGGTAAATGAAACGGTTCTGTTGGCGCTCAAACACGGTGAGCTTGGGATGGGCGAGCGCATCCGTATCGGGCGCGCATTGCGTTCACGCAACTATGACCGCGCCGTTGTTTTACCCAATTCACTCAAGTCCGCCATCGTGCCGTTCGTGGCGCGCGCGCGCCGGCGCACCGGTTTTCTGGGTGAGTGGCGCTTCGGGCTTTTGAACGATATCCGCAGGCTCGACAAATCTGCCGGGAGTAGATTTGGACGCCGCGCACGCGACGCCCGAAGGGCGCGGGCCAAGGACGGCCCGCGTCACAAAGCCGCGCTTCCGCGCACGGTGGACCGCTTTGTCAGTCTCGGCCTGGAGGCCGGCGAGCCGTTGCCGTCCGATATCCCGGTGCCGCGCCTCCAAGTCCGGAAAGGGAAATCCCTGGAAGTCCTCGCGCGTTTGGGTCGGACGCCTCCCACTGCGCCGGTGCTGGGACTGTGCCCGGGGGCGGAGTACGGACCGGCCAAGCGCTGGCCGGCGGAATACTTTGCCGAGGTGGCGCAAGCGAAGCTCAACGAAGGCTGGGAGGTGTGGCTGTTCGGCTCGGAAAGGGATGCTCCCATCACGCGCGCGATTCAGTCTCGGGTTCAAGGGCGCTGCCTTGACCTCGGAGGAAAAACCTCGCTTGCCGAGGCCATCGATCTCATGTCATTGACCACGACCGTCGTCAGCAATGACTCCGGGCTCATGCACGTGGCCGCGGCGCTGGGCTGCGGGGTGGTCGCGCTCTACGGCTCGTCCGACCCGGGACATACGCCCCCCATGAGCGACAAGGCGAAGGTCATGTATCTGGGTTTGTCGTGCAGCCCCTGTTTCAAACGCGAGTGTCCCTTGGGGCACCTGCGCTGCCTGAAGGAGATCGCACCGGGGATGGTTCTGGAGGCGCTTTCTGCTATGGTTTGAGCGATGCTACTAAAGGACGCAGTCGATCTATCCGCTGTCAAACGGGTTTTGGTGATCAAATTGCGCCATCACGGCGACGTGTTGCTTACCTCGCCGGTCTTCAGCGTCCTCAAGAACCATGCGCCGCACCTCGAACTCGATGCCCTTGTCTATAAGGACACGCAAGAGATGCTAAGCGGTCATCCCGCCATCGACACCATTTTCACAATCGACCGCGCCTGGAAAACGCATGGACCATTGGTTCGCATGCGGCACGAGTGGCGCCTGTTGCAGGACCTGCGCGCCAGGGGCTACGGGTTGATCGTTCATCTTACCGAAAACCCCCGTGGCGCCGTGCTCGCCCGCCTGCTCGGCGCTCGTTACAGCGTGGCGCGCGCTTATCCGTCGAAACGCGGCCGGTTGTGGCGCGCAAGCTTCACTCACCTCTATCCCGTACCCGCCAGACCGCGGCATACCGTGGAGATCCATCTGGACGCCCTGCGAAGAATCGGAATCTATCCGAACGCCGATGAACGCCGCTTGGTGCTTGCCGTCGATGCTGTTGCAAAGTCATATGTTGCTGAACTGCTGAAGCGACACGGTATCGGCGCCGAGGGTTTTATTCACGTGCATCCGACCTCGCGTTGGTTGTTTAAATGCTGGAAAGCGGAAAAGTACGCCGACATGATTAATGCGTTGCACAAGGCCGGTGAAAAAATAATCGTCACCGCCGCGCCCGACAAACATGAAATGGATTTTGTGGAACGTGTCATCGCCAAGATCGACAATCCCGTGGTCAATCTAGCCGGCCGGCTCGGCCTCAAACAGCTTGCGGCCCTGTGCTCGCAAGCAAAGTGTTTTGTCGGCGTGGATTCCGTGCCCATGCATATCGCCGCCGCCGTGCAGACGCCGGTCGTCGTCTTGTTCGGGCCAAGCGGCGATCTCGAATGGGGGCCGTGGCAGGCCAAATCACGGGTGATCACCTCCGACCATGCCTGCCGTCCCTGCGGCCAAGACGGCTGCGGTGGGGGGAAGGTCAGCGAGTGCCTGACGGACATTCCCATGGAAGCGGTGCTGGCCGCGGTCCAGGAGATGATTTCGGCTACATGAAGTCGCTTTCCATCGCGCTGATCCGCGGCCGCTACGCCGAAGACGGCGGCGCCGAGCGTTTTATAGCGCGGGCGCTGGCGGCGCTTCAAGACCAGGAGGTACGGGTGACGCTGATCACGCGCGAGTGGCCGGCGGGCGCAGGCTTTGATGTTCTGGTCTGTAATCCGTTCTATTTGGGGAGGGTCTGGCGCGATCTTGGTTTTGCGCGCTGTGTGTGCCGCAAGCTTGCGCAAAAGAAATTCGATCTGGTGCAATCCCATGAACGCATTGCCTGTTGCGATGTCTATCGCGCCGGCGACGGCGTGCACCGCGAATGGCTCAGGCAGCGCCGCCGCGTTTTGGGTTGGCCGCGGCGTTTGGCCATCGCGCTCAATCCCTATCATGCCTATGTCAAGGCGGCGGAGAAGGCGTTGTTCACAAGCCCGCGACTGCGCGCGGTCATCTGCAACTCACTCATGGTCAAAGAGGAGATCAGGCGCTACTTCGGGGTGGCGGAGGAAAAACTGCACGTGATTTACAGCGGCGTTGACACGGACAGTTTTCATCCCGATTTAAAGAAACACCGCATGGCGGTTCGTTCCCGCTACGGAATTCCTCCGGATGCCACGCTTTTTCTTTTTGTCGGTTCCGGATTTGAGCGCAAGGGCATCCCGATTTTGCTTGAGGCCATGGCGGCGTTGCCCGAGTCGACTCACTTGCTGGTGGTAGGCAGGGACAAAAAACTTAATAAATATCAATCAAGGGCAAAACGTCTCAACATGGAGCGGCGTGTCCATTTCGCCGGCAGCCACCCGGACGTCGGGCCGTTTTACGGCGCGGCGGATGTACTGGTGTTGCCCACGCTTTATGATCCCTTTCCGAATGTCGCGCTGGAGGCGATGGCCAGCGGTTTGCCGGTCATCACCAGTTTGAAATGCGGCGCCGCGGAGCTGATCGAAAATGGGAAAAACGGGTTTACCTGCGACGCCTTGGACAAAGCCGGACTGGTGCAGGCCATGCGGCGTTTGACGTCGAAGGAAGAACAGGAAGCGCAAGGCAAGGCGGCGCGCCGGACGGTCGAGTCTATGAACGTGGCGGATATGGCTAATAAGTTGCGCGGACTCTATATGAGTCTCATCAGACATAACGACAGTGGGCACTGAACGCGATCCCCTTACGATCGTTCATACCGAGGCGTCCCTGGGATGGGGCGGGCAGGAGATCCGCATCCTCACGGAATCGGCGGGAATGTTACAACGCGGGCATGCCGTGACGTTGCTGTGCCCGCCGGAGGCCAGAATTTACCAGGAGGCAAAGGCGCGCGGGGTGCCGGTAACCGCGATGCCCATCGGTCGCAAGAACCTAATGGGGCTGCGCGCCATGTACCGCTGGCTTAAGGAAAGGCCCGTGGATGTCATCAATACCCACAGTTCCACGGACAGCTGGCTGGTGGCGTTGGCTTCAATATGGCTTGCCAAGGCGCCTCCCGTGGTGCGCACGCGCCATATTTCTGCTGCCGTCCCCAAAAACCTGCCGACGCGCTGGCTCTATTGCCAGGCCACCCGGCATATCGTGACCACCGGCGAGAACCTGCGCCGGCAATTGATTCGCGAAAACCGATTCCCACCGGAGCACATCACCTCCGTGCCGACGGGTATCGATACCGGATTGTTTCGGCCCGGCGACAAAAAGGAAGCGCGCATGCGCCTGGGATTGGATCCTGCGATACCCGTCATCGGCATTGTCGCCACGCTCCGTAGTTGGAAGGGCCACAGCTACCTTATCGAAGCCTTCGCCCGCTTGGCGGATAAGGATACCAAGCTTCTGATCATCGGCGACGGCCCGCAACGTCGGGCCATCAACGATCAAATTTCCGCGCTCGGACTTAACGGGCGCGTGGTGACGCCCGGTAATCAGCAAGAGGTATTACCCTGGTTGCAGGCGATGGATGTTTTCGTTTTACCTTCCTATGCCAACGAGGGCGTGCCGCAGGCGCTCATGCAGGCGATGGCGTGCGGCCTGCCGGTGGTGACGACGCCGGTCGGCGGTATTACCGAGGCCGTGGAGAACGGCACGACGGGCATACTGGTCGAGCCGCGGCG
>WGFP01000211.1 GCA_015492195.1 Acidiferrobacterales bacterium | reverse complement strand
GCCGCTGCCTTCGGCCGGCCGCGCGACCAGCCCCGCCCGTCGGTTTGCCACAATACCAGCCCGCGCCAATAAAGTTCGCGCGCCGGCGGGGGTTCCTGGGTGAATGTGACGCGAAACGCGATTTCGGAAGATTCACTCAAGCGATTGATGTTTCCGGGGCGCATGGTGTCGGACAGGCCGGTGAGCCCGCTGTGGGCGTCGAGCGGCAGCCCCCAGAGGGTTCCCTGCAGGCGCGGGAACAACAGGTACACGATCAGCATCAGGGGCAGCGCCTTGATCAGCAGGCCCGTGGCGAGGCGGAGATTTTCTTTCAAGTTAAGACCGGTGGGCTGGTTCAGGCGAATCAGGGTGGCGGTGCTGACGATTACCGCCACTATTGCGTAGGCCCCGAGCCACAGGGTTTGCGCGTACAAAAAGCCGCCGAGGATGACCAGGTAAAACAGAAAGACGCTCCACATGTAATCCCGCAGGGTCTTGAGTTCGAGAAACTTAAGCCCGAGCAGCACAACAAGCAGCGCGACCCCGGGATCGCGCCCGAGCAGGGTGCCGTATTGCTTGTAGACCGCGGCAATTACTGCAAGCGTGACGGTCACCCGCACCAGACGCCCGGGACGGTACCAATGGAAGTTATCGCAGGCGTAACGCCAGGCGCTGGCGACGGCGAACGCCAGCGCGATCCACACGGGCAGCCGCCCAAGGTGGGGCAACACCGTGATCGCGGCGGTGGCAAGCAGCCAGTTCAGCGCCTGGCGGTCCGGGTGCGCGAAGGAAGGCATTTGTTTAGCCATGAAACACCGCCAAGGCCTTGAGGCAACGATGCCGGTGGGTCTCTCCGCTCCCCGGCGCAATGGTCGCGCCGGGAAGGCGCAGGCCGTAATGCAGCCCTGCCTGTTCCGCGTCCAGCACCCAGCGGCACAGCACGCTCAGGCGCGCCTCCGTCGCCATCCCCGCAAGCGCCTCCCACTCAAGCCACGTCGACGCCTTGGCGCCGCCGCCGAATTGTTTGATGTACCAACCCATCCCGCGCGCCACCGCTTTCCAGTCCACATGGCGCGGCGAGTCGCCCGCGTGAAATTCACGCAGGCCAATAAAATCATCCCCGCCGGCGCGCAGACCCTGCACGCATTGGGCGGAATCCGATACGCTCGCGCGCGGTGGCTGGATTGGCGCGGGTTTTGGATAAACCAGGCAGCTCTGGTCAAGCCGCAGACGGCGCGACCAGGAATACAACAGGCCCAGGGGAAAGCGCGTCGAGACAATGAACCGGGGCGCCGGCATATACCCCCGCCGGGTCGTGGGCGCGCTCAAGTCGATATATCGGCTTTGGTTCGCGGCAAGATCGACGTTTGCTATCTCAGTCTTGTTACAGAGCACCCTGACGCCCAGGCGCGGGACGTCCGAATGATTGGTCAGGCATATGTGGAACACCGCCGGTTGGCCGGCGAAAACGGGCGTGCAGGCCCCGGCTGTGATATGCAGCCGATGGAGATTGCGGTGGGTGTAGAGCATCGACACCACGGCGAGCGAACCCAACAGAAAAGTCAGCGCGTAGGCAAGGCCGTTGCTGTAATTGATCGCGGCCAGCAACAGGACAATGAGAATCGCCGCGAACAACAACCCGTTGCGGGTCGGCAGCATGAATAACTGCCGCCGCCCCAGAACAACCTCCCGCTCTCGAGGAGATACCGGAGCACTCGTACCGACAAAAGCCATCAGGGAATAGGAATGGACTCAAGCAACCGTTGGATCAGCAGGGGCTGCTTGTCCGGGGTATCGACCCCGGCGCGCAGGCGGTGGGTGATTACGCCCGGCGCCACCGCCTGCACGTCTTCGGGCAGCACCATATCGCGGCCGCAGAGCAAGGCCCAGGCGCGGGAGGCGTGCAACAGCGCAAGCCCGGCGCGCGGCGACAGGCCCTCCGCAAACTGATTGCCGCGGCGCGTGGCCTCAAGCAGGTTTTGAATGTAATCGAGCAGGGCGTCGGATGCGTGAACGCGGCCGGCCTGTTGCTGCAGGGCCGTCAGGCCCTTCCCGTCGATGACCGAGGGCATGTCTTCGAGCAGTTCGCGCCGGTCGCGCCCCTTGAGCAGCCGGCGTTCCGCCTGGCGATCCGGATACCCCATCTCGATGCGCATGAGAAAGCGGTCGAGCTGCGACTCCGGCAACGGGAAGGTGCCGATTAAGTGATGCGGATTTTGCGTCGCGATCACGAAAAACGGCTCGGGCAGTTTCAGGGTCGTGCCGTCGCTCGTCACCTGGCGCTCCTCCATGGCCTCCAGCAGCGCGCTCTGGGTTTTGGGCGTGGCGCGGTTGATCTCATCCGCCAGCACCAGTTGCGCGAAGACGGGGCCGGGATGAAAGGTGAAATTCTTGGTTTCCGATTGGTAAATGGACACCCCGAGGATGTCGGCCGGGAGCAAATCGCTGGTAAACTGGATGCGTTTGAAATGCAGCCCCAAGGCCCGCGCCAGCACGTGGGCGAGCGTGGTCTTGCCCACGCCGGGGAGGTCTTCGATCAGCAGATGGCCGCGGGCGAGCAGGCAGGCGAGCGCCAGGCGCACCTGCGGCTCCTTGCCCAGGATCAGCTCGCTGACGCGGGCAACGATCGTGTCCAACACGGCGCGCGCGGGGGCAGAGGATTTTTCCGTGGCAGGGTACATGGTCAAGGGAATTCAGGGGCCGGTGGATATAATGTTCTGACAAAGGGACTTCATTTAAGTTATAGACTACGCCAACGGGGAATGAAAAAACACGCTGTCTCCCGGGCAGGCGGCACAGCCCGATTTTCAACTATGGTATGATTTTTCGTTCATTTATGCTTGAGATTGCCGACGCCCACCCATGACACACCCCGAACCCTATGACGTGATCGTGATCGGCGGCGGCCATGCCGGCACCGAAGCGGCGCATGCCGCCGCCCGCCTGGGCGCCAAAACCCTGCTGCTGACCCAGAATATCGAGACCATCGGCCAGATGTCGTGCAACCCGGCGATCGGCGGCATCGGCAAGGGGCACCTGGTGAAGGAGATCGACGCCCTGGGAGGCGTCATGGCCCGGGCCACCGACCGCGCCGGCATCCAGTTCCGCATCCTCAACGCCCGCAAGGGTCCGGCGGTACGCGCCACAAGGGCCCAGGCCGACCGCGCGCGGTACAAGCAAGCGGTGCGCAGGATGCTTGAAGACCAGGCGAACCTGACCCTGTTCCAGCAAACGGTGGACGACCTTATTGTGGAGGGGGAACGGGTCGCCGGCGTGGTGACGCAGATGGGGCTTAAGTTCCGCGCCCGCGCCGTGGTGTTGACCAGCGGGACCTTCCTCGGCGGGCGCATCCACGTCGGGCTTTGCAACTATCAGGGCGGCCGCGCCGGCGACCCCCCGTCGAGCGCCTTGGCGGCGCGCTTGCGCGACCTGCCGTTTCGGGTCGGGCGGCTCAAGACGGGCACGCCCCCGCGTATTGACGGGCGCACGATTGACTACGCCAGGTTGCAGGAACAAGCGGGTGACACGCCGACCCCGGTGTTCTCGTTCATGGGGTCGCGCGATGAGCACCCGCGCCAGGTGGTGTGCCACATTACCCATACCAACCCGCGCACCCACGATATCATTCGCGCCGCGCTTGACCGCTCGCCCATGTATACCGGGGTGATTGCAGGGATCGGTCCGCGCTATTGCCCGTCCATCGAAGACAAGGTGGTGCGGTTCGCCGACAAGGATTCCCATCAGATCTTTATCGAACCCGAGGGGCTCGATACGCGCGAGGTCTATCCCAACGGCATTTCCACCAGCCTGCCGTTTGACGTGCAATGGGAGCTGGTGCGCTCCATCCGCGGGTTCGAGCGCGCCGTCATCACACGCCCGGGTTATGCCATTGAATACGATTTTTTCGACCCGCGCGATTTGAAACCGACGCTCGAGACCAAAGCCCTGGCCGGTCTGTTTTTCGCCGGCCAGATCAACGGCACCACCGGCTACGAGGAAGCCGCGGCCCAGGGCCTGATCGCCGGCCTCAACGCCGCCCGCCAGGTTCGGGAACGGGAACCCTGGTGGCCGCGGCGCGACCAGGCCTATATCGGGGTGTTGGTCGACGACCTGATCACCCGCGGCACCAGCGAACCCTATCGCATGTTCACCTCGCGCGCCGAGTACCGTCTGTTGCTGCGCGAGGACAACGCCGACCTGCGCCTGACCGAAATCGGGTACCGGCTGGGGCTTGTGGACAGCGCCCGCTGGCAGCGCTTTGGCAGCAAGCGGGACGCCATCCGGCGCGAGCAGGCGCGCCTGCGGCGCACCCGGCTGCGTCCCGGGGAATTGTCCGAAGAAGAAGTCGTCCGGGCCCTGGGACAAAAACTGGGTCGGGAAACCAGCCTGATGGAGTTATTGCGCCGCCCGGAAGTGAGTTACCACTCACTTATGAATCTGCCCGGCGCCGGGCCGGCGGTGACGGATGCGGACGTGGCAAATCAGGTGGAAATTCAGGCTAAATACGCCGGTTATATTGATCGCCAGACCGAGGAGATTGCGCACGCCCGCCGGCATGAAGAGACCGCCCTGCCCGGGGACTTTGACTATCACAATGTGCGCGGCTTGTCGGTCGAGGTGCGACAGAAGCTGGCTTCCCAGCGGCCGGTTACGCTGGGGCAGGCGGCCCGTATTTCAGGCGTAACGCCGGCGGCCATCTCCTTGCTCCTGATCCATCTCAAGCGCAAGCGCGCCTGATGCCGACCCGGGTATGATGAGATAATAAAAAGCAACCTCGGCCTTTCTTGATAGGGCCGTTTGACAAACAGGAGGCTATGATGCAGTCCACGGCAAGCACCTCAATGATTGATTTCATCATCATGGTTCTGATCGCGGGGAATCTCTTCGCCGTGTTGGTCGGGGTGATGATGGTGGTGGCGCCGGGCCGGCTGGATGCCTGGTCCAGGCTCGGCAATACTTGGGTTTCCACGCGCAAGCTGCTCAAGCCGCTTGAGGTTTCACGCGATACCGACACCGCAATGCTCCGGTATCCCCGTGTGCTGGGCGCCGTGCTGCTGGCCGGCGCCGTGTTAATCCTGATCAAGGGCTGGATGTTTATTGCCGATATCAGCGCCGCCGACGGCGGTCGGATGCTGGCCCGGTTTTTCGCGCCGACGAAATTGGCCGCCGGCGCTTGGGAGACGCTGTGGATAAGCATGATCGTGTTGATTGCGCTCGGGGCGCTGAGCGCCCTGGCGGTCGGCCTGTTGTCTTTGTTCAAGGCTGAAATTTTGAAGAAATGGTCCGATATCGCCAATCGCTGGGTGTCCACCCAGCGCGCCCTGGAACCACTCGACAGGCTGCACTACGGCCTTGACCGGCTCGTGCGCGGCAAGCCGCGCATCTGGGGCGGCATTATCACCGTCTTTGCGCTTTATACCCTGGTGATGCTGTTGTGGTTTGTGCGCACAGGGTGAGCGCGCGCCCGGCGCAGCCGGTCGCCAACTAACTGATTCGACTATTGAGCCTTTTCCGGCATTTTTTTCGGCACGGGTGTGGACTCCGCGTCGGGTTTGGCCGTCGATTGAGTGTACGTAAAGGTGTTCACGTTAAGGGTGCTGCCCGCGGTGTCCACCACGGAGACCTTCCATTCCCCCAACCACATAGGATCCAGGTTTTTGCTGGAATAGGTCCGCCAACGGTCGCCGCCGACGTTGAATTGCACTTCGGCCATCACCTTTCCGTTGTATTCCCAGCGATGGGTGACGGTCTGGCCGGCCATGCCCTTGAGCTCGGTGAAGTAATAAATCCGGTTGGCGTCGTTACCCACGGTTGACACGGCATCTATCGGCTCACGATCGTTGATTCCCAGTGTGAAGATCGCGCGCGCCACGCTTCCCTTAGGCGCGGCCGGTGCGGTTTGATCCGAAGCGGCCGCCTTGTTTTGGTCGGCGGCGGCGTCAGGGGTTGCGGTCGCGGTATCCGTGTCGGCGGACGTCGGTTTAAGCAGGGTTTCCTCGGCATACAGTCCGGAATAAAGCGGAACGGCAAACAGCAAGGCGGCCGTAGTACACAGGGTTTGGATTTTCATGGGGATGTCCTCCTGATATAAGCAAGAATAAGCGTGTCCTTGTTGGGTCTGTCTTCCGCCCACAAGCTTAGCGCCGATACCGGGAGGCCGACATCCATCAGGAGACGAAAGGATCAAAACCTAAGATAAAAAGCCCGTCGGCGGCGAGCAGCCTCCCGCCCGGCCTTATATTAAAGGGTTCGGAATCAACGCTGCCCAATAAATAGCTTTAAGGAGACACTGAAATGCGTAAACTCGTAATAACAGGGATCATGGCGCTCGCCGTATTTGTGCCCTTGGCTTACGCCGATGACGGGCTGATAGTGAAAAAATGCAGCCACTCCGCCGCCGAAACCCTGGATCGCCTGGAGGCGGCGCTGAAGAAAAAAGGCATTACCGTGGCCACCCGCTGGAATCACGCGGCCGCGGCGAAAAAACACGGCCTGTTCTTGCACCCGACCGAACTGCTGATTTTCGGCAACCCCAAGCTCGGCACGCCCCTCATGCAAAGCAACCGCAAGGTCGGCATTGATTTGCCGATGAAGGTGCTGGCCTGGGAGGATGCCAAGGGGCAGACATGGCTCGCCTACACCAACCCCCAAAGCCTCGCGAACAAACACGACGTGCGTGACCGCGATGAGGTAATCAAGAAAATGACCGGCGCCTTGGCGGGCCTGACCGCCAAGGCCTGCCGGCCCTAGGGTTTCCGCCCGTGGTGGCGGCTCCGGGCAGGTGCTGATAAACCGGCGGTGAGGGAGGTACGTGAAGCCCGAAGCACTGCTGCGCCACGGCTTGCAGGCCATGGGCCTGGACGTGCCCCCGCCCGTGCAACAGAAACTGCTTGCGTATCTAGGGATTCTTGATAAGTGGAACCGAACCTATAATCTGACCGCGGTGCGGGAGGCGGCAGAGATGGTGACGCGCCATCTTTTGGACAGCCTGTCGGTCCTGCCGTACCTGCAAGGTCCCCGGATACTGGATATCGGCACCGGGGCCGGCTTGCCCGGGATTCCGCTGGCGCTCGCGCGCCCGGAGCTGGAAATCGTTCTGCTTGACAGCAACGCCAAGAAAATACGTTTTGTCACCCAGGCGGTCCACGAGCTCGGACTGAAAAATGTTGCCGTTGTTCGTGCGCGCGTCGAAAAATATCTTCCCGACAAAAAATTCGATACGCTGATCACTCGCGCGTTTGCCTCCATTCCTGATATGCTGACGCGGTGCCGCCGCCTGGGCGTTTCCGGCGGACTGTTCCTGGCCATGAAAGGGGTTTACCCGCGGGAAGAGTTGGCGGCGATCGGCGATGAAGGTAAGGTGGTCCAAGTAAAGCCCCTTCACGTTCCAGGGCTGGATGCGGCGCGGCATCTGGTCGTCATTACGTGGTCTTGAGAAAGGAGAACGTTGCCCGATGGGCAAGATTCTGGCAATAACCAATCAAAAAGGAGGGGTCGGCAAGACCACCACCAGCATTAATCTGGCGGCATCGCTCGCGCGGACGCGCAAGAAAATCATGCTGGTGGACATCGATCCCCAGGGTAATGCCACCATGGGCAGCGGCGTTAATAAGGAGGAATTGAAGGTCAGCACCTACGAGGCGCTGATCGGAATCGAGCCGATCAGGGCGGCGCTGCTTCACGCCGACGGCGGTTATGACTTGGTGCCGGCAAACAGCCGTCTATCGGGGGCGGAGGTCGAGCTCATCGACCTTGAGCGACGGGAGCACCGCTTGCGCGCCGCCCTTGACGAAGTAAAAAAAGAATATGATTACATCCTGGTTGATTGTCCGCCAGCCTTGAATCTGCTGACGGTGAACGCCCTGGTTGCGGCCCAGGCGGTGATGATCCCGATGCAATGTGAATACTACGCGCTCGAAGGTTTGACGGCATTGCTTAACACCATTGGAAAAATACGTGAGAACTTAAATCCCAGGTTGCGCATCGAGGGCCTCCTGCGAACCATGTTTGATCCGCGCAATAATCTGGATAACGAAGTCTCGGCGCAGCTCAGGCTGCATTTCGGCGACAAGCTCTACCGCACCATTATTCCGCGCAATGTCCGTCTGGCCGAGGCGCCGAGCTACGGCAAGCCGGTGATTGCCTATGACATGCATTCAAAAGGCGCCCAGGCCTATCTCGCGCTGGCCGGCGAGATCTTGCGTAGGGACGAGGCGGCATGATGAGCCGGAAACCGCGTTTAGGCCGCGGCCTCGATGCCCTGCTCGGCGTCGCCTACGACCAGGCGGGCGGTAAGGAGGAGATGCGCATGCTGCCGCTGGATATGTTGCAGCGCGGGAAGTATCAGCCGCGCACCCACATGCACAAGGAGTCGTTAAAGGATCTGGCCGCCTCCATCAAGGCCCAGGGCGTGGTGCAGCCGATCGTGGTTCGCAGCCTGCGTGACGGGAATTACGAAATTGTCGCCGGCGAACGCCGCTGGCGCGCCGCCCAGATCGCCGGCCTGGAAAACATCCCCGCCGTCATCCGCAAGGTTCCGGACGAGGCGGCGATCGCCATCGCGCTGATTGAAAATATTCAACGCGAAGACCTGAATCCGGTGGAAGAGGCCATGGCCCTGCAACGGCTGATCGATGAATTCGGCATGACGCACCAAAAGGTGGCCCAGGCCGTCGGCCGTTCGCGCGCCGCGGTGACCAACCTCTTGCGTTTATTGACGCTAAACAAAGATGTGCGCGAGATGCTGGACCAGGGCCGGATGGACATGGGCCACGCGCGCGCCCTGCTCGCCCTGGAGGGCCAAGCCCAGAGCCGGGCGGCGCAACAGGTGGTGGATCGGGGGCTGTCGGTGCGTGACACCGAAAACCTGGTCAGGCGCCTCCTGGAACGTCGTCCGGCGGGCCGCAAGAAATCCCGCCCCGGTACGGATCCGGATATTCGCGCCTTGCAGCAGAAATTATCGGAGAAACTTGGCGCCAAGGTGCGGATTAATCATAATCGCCGGGGCAAAGGCCGGCTCATCATTGACTACAGCAGCCTGGATGAGCTTGATGGCATCCTGGCGCGTATCCGCTGATGAAGCGATCTAGTATCGGCCGTAAATAATAGCTATAAATATAGTTGAGTCTCGTGGACCGCGGCTTCCCGCGCGGAAAAGAGAGAAGACATGCAGAAGACATTGTGGACGTTGATTATCGGCCTGTTTTTGTCCACGGCGGCAGTGGCGGCGCAGGATGTGGCCTCACTGGAGAAATTGCGCGCCGCGGCGGAGCAGGGCGATGCGGCGGCGCAGCTGGAAATGGGCATCCTTTATGAGTATGGCTTCAACTTCCCGACAAACAAGGTCCCGGCGCTGGCCTGGTATATGCTCGCCGCGGATCAGGGAAACGTGCTGGCGGCAAAGCGCCGCGATCTGGTCAAGGCCCGCATGACGCCGGAGGAGATCGAACAGGCGCGCAAGCTGGCCGCCAAGTATTCCGCTGAAAAGGCCGCCGAACCCCCTGTCTCTCAGGAGACCCCGCCCACCAAAACCACGGAGTGATTTCATCCCCTGCGTTCCCGAAGTTGTTTTACCGTGCCGGTCGGCGGGACCATCCGCGATCTCATCCATCTTCCTGATGCATAAATAACAACTTTCTATTTGTCTGCCGCACAATTCTCGTATATTGACCCCTTCAGGGGCTGTATTTATACTTCGCCGCCTTTGCAAAGGCACCCCGCGCCCGCCATTTCCGTTAAAATGCATCGACTGTCAGGACACACATGAATGGCGCTGCCGACATCTTACGTGAGGGGGTACGCCGGGTTGTGCTCGTCCAGGCCCTGCTGACTTTCGGCGTTGCTCTGGTTTTTTTGTATCTCCTCGGTTGGCTTGCGGCGGCGGCGGCGGTGTACGGCGGCGCAATCGCCGCCTCCGGCGCGTGGTGGCTCGGG
>WGFP01000210.1 GCA_015492195.1 Acidiferrobacterales bacterium | reverse complement strand
CGTGACCACGGTGCGAAACAGAACCATATTTTTTACAAACCGCAAGACATATCGGATGAGACGGTAAGTGAGCCGGCTGCGCATTGTAAAACTGTCTCACCACAAGTTGCACTCGGTGAGCCTGACGGTCGGTCCCGGCGAGTGTGTCTGTATTTCGGGGCCGTCCGGGGCCGGCAAGACCTTGCTGCTCCGGGCCATTGCCGATCTGGATCCCCATGAAGGAAAGGTGTTTCTCGACGGGACCGAGAGCCGCCGCGTTGATCCGTCTGAGTGGCGACGGCGCTTGGGCCTGCTGCCGCCCGACAGCCAGTGGTGGCGGGAGCGTGTCGGCGAACACTTTGACGGCGTTGAGCCCGGTTGGCTGAAACAACTGGGTTTTGACCGTAAGGTGTTGCAACGCCGGGTAAGCCGCATGTCCACCGGCGAACGCCAGCGTCTGGCGTTGTTGCGCTTGTTGCAAGGCGCGCCGAAGGCGCTGTTGTTGGACGAGCCGACGGCGAATCTCGATCCCAAAAATACACGCCGCGTGGAGCGATTAATCGCGGCGTACCGGGTTAAAAGGAAATCGCCGGTGCTGTGGGTAAGCCACGACCCCCGTCAGATCAAACGCGTCTGCGATCGTCATTACACAATTGCCGACGGCGTGTTGGTGGAGGGCGGTAAAAAATGAACGTGATCGCGCTGAGTTCCTGGGATCTGGCGCTGGCTGCCGTACTGGTACTGGCGCTGGCCGCTTTGTCCGTTCCCATGCAGCTTGCGATAAGCAAACAAATCCTCATTGCCGCCGTCCGCACCGCGGTGCAGTTGCTTCTGATCGGTTTTGTGCTCAAGGCCCTGTTCGAAAACGTGCACCTCGGCTGGACCGCCTTAATCGCCGCGTTCATGTTGCTGGCGGCGGGGCGCGAGGTGATGGCGCGTCAGAAACGCAGGCTGTACGGCTGGTGGGGTTTCGGCATTGGCACCATTTCCATGTTTATCTCCACCTTTGCGATCACCATACTGGCGTTAACCGTGATCATCGGCACCGAACCGTGGTACGAACCGCAGTACTCCATCCCGCTGCTCGGCATGATGCTCGGGAATACCATGACCGGGATCGCGTTGGCGCTGGACCGCCTGACCCAGGGTGCGTGGCAACAACGGGCCGTTATCGAAACCCGCCTGACGCTCGGACATACTTGGAAGCAGGCAGTCGGTGACATCCGTCGCGACAGCATGCGCAACGGGATGATTCCGATCATTAATGCCATGGCCGCCGCCGGCGTGGTCAGCCTTCCCGGTATGATGACCGGTCAGCTTCTGGCCGGCAGCCCGCCGCTGGAGGCGGTGAAGTACCAGATCCTGGTCATGTTCATGATCGGCGCCGGCACCGGCTTCGGCACCCTGATGGCGGTGTGGCTGGCGTCACGGCGCCTGTTCGACGAGCGTGAACGGCTGCGGCTTGAGCGCCTTAAAAGCAGCGACGGCTGAATCGGCGAGGAAGAAAGCTTAAATTTATACGCCCCGGTTCAAACCGGCTTGGGCATGCTGCGCCTGCTGTCGAGCCACTTGATCAACGGCTGCCATTGTTCCAGATCGCGGCTTACCTGCGAGCGCGCAAGTTCGAAAATGCCCAGGCCGCGGGCATCGGCCAGTTGGTAATTCGGCGTGTCGCGCAGGGTGGTGATAAACGGAACTTTAAGCCGCCGCAGAAAGCGTTCCAGAGGGCGGTAAATCTGGGTGTGCACGGTGGTATAAGGGATGCTCATACCGCCCAGAATCCGTTCCACGGTCCCTTCGACCATCGCGTTTTCGCGCACGCGGTTGGCGACGGCGGCCAGTCGGGTTTCCTTGCGCGTTACTCGCCCGACCAGCAGCAGCTCCTGCACGAAGTGCGCGGCGGCGCGGATGTCGGTGGCGGAGGGAAGAACGGGAACAATGAGCGTCTGTGCGCGCCGCACCAGCGCCGTGAGTTCCGGACCGTGGCAGCGCGCGGGGACGTCCATGATCAGGTAATCGGTGTTTCGCGGTACGCGCAATGCCTCGCGCCAGGCGGCAAGACCGCGTATCGGAGGACTTTCCTTCGGGCGTGCCTCCAACCATTCCAGGCTGGAACCCTGTGGGTCGAAGTCGGCCAGCACCACCGATTTGTTTTGCAGCGCGTAGTAACTCGCGAGATTGGTGGCCAAGGTGCTTTTGCCGCAACCGCCTTTCGCGTTAAGGAGCATTATTCTTCGCATGGGCACTCCTTCAGCTGCCGGGAAGAGGCAAGTTTATTGCACCTTGGCGCAAACCGCTATACGACAATAAACCGGAAACGGCCCGCAGATCAGGTCGGCGTTTCGGAAACGGCGTCCCTGGCCCGGATGATTAACCGGCTGCCGTCGGTGAGTATGTGCTGTCGCCAACGGCGGTCGTTTGGACAGGCGGACTCCAGCAACCGGGTCTTGGCCCGGGCGCGCGCCGGGGATTCGGGGTTGCGGTAATGGTGGGCGCGATTCTCTTCCCGCAAGGTCGCCAGCATGCGCAACATGGAATAGGTGCCGAATTCCACCACAAAGGCCAGGCAGCGGGCCTGTGGCAGGGCGCGGCGCAAGGCCTTGCCCAGACCGCCGTGAACCTCATAGACCTTGCCCCGGCACCGCGGCGGCAGCCATGGGGACAGGGCTTGGTAAGCCGGCAGGTTGGTCGGATCCTTCGGCACGACCGAGGGCAGTACGGTGCACCGTCCCCACGGCCCGAGGCCGCTGTGCAAGTCGAGCTGCACAACGGTTTCAACGGCGCCGAATGCCGGATCGGACAATATGGATTCGTAGATCGCGATGGATTCCTGTTTGTCATCGCCGCCGTAAAACAGGCCGCGCGGGAATTCGTATTGTCCGCCGGCGATCGCCTGCCTCACGAAACTGATTCCCCGCGTTACGGCGGCCCACAGCAGTTTTGGCATAAACGCATCGCCGCGGCCGGGCGCGGATGTTGGATTGAGCAGGGGATTGAGGGTTCGGTACATGGGGTTGGCGGGCCCCGGAAAGCGCTCCAGGCAATTGCGGTTGAGGTCAACGTTGTGCTCGTTGGTCCGGCGCAGCCAGGCGAAACCATAAGGATTCAGGGCATGCAGCCAGAGCTCGCCGTAGCCGGTCGGCCACAACCGATCCCGTTTCAGGGTTGCCAGGCAATGGCGTTGCAACGCGCTGCCGGCGAAGCCTTCCACTCCGTGGGTGCCCGAGACGACGATTAATAATTTGCACGGGCGGGGGTCGCCGAAGACCGCACTGTCGATGAAGAGGGGCAGGTTCCCCGGGCCGGTCGCTTTGATGCGATGGGAGTGTACGCGTCCCCCTCGTGCACGCGCCAGCTCGATAAAGTGGCGGCGTGCGTCGTTATAGTCCTTACTGAAGTAAGGATCAGCGGTGTCGATGGCGCCCATTCCCGGCATTGATTTCCTGACGTTGTCGCAGACGCTTTTCCTTGGCGTCTTTTTTCACAGGGATGGTCATTTCACCGAACAGGACCTGTTTCAGAAAACGAAACGCAAACTTTAAAAGTTCCTCTTCATCGGTTTTAAGGCGTTCCATGGTTTCCCGGCCCACGTCAAAGACATCCCGAAAGCCGTCTGTCTGGATAAAATTGCGGAAACTGTCCATGTCATAACTGCACATATCAAACAACTGCAAGCTGCGATCCGTGGGCCGCCCGATGGCGGGACCGCTCGACCGTTTCTTGATGACGATGTCGCGCCACTCGCGGTTCATTTCATCATACGGTTCGATTCCCTGCTCCTTGCGGTACTCGCGCACGGTAAGGTTGCGCGGCTCGTTATGGCCGAGGCAGTGGGACTCCTTGACCAGGAAATAGATGTCCTCCACCTTCGCCGCGTCCTTCTTGCGTACACTCATGCTGCCGAGCGCGTAGTAACGGCAGGCAAGCGGCCGGTCCCGATACACGCTGCAACCTTCTTCGGTGAGGAACACGCATTCGGTGGTGCCCGGTTTGGCGATAAGTTTAAGGCCGGGCATGCCGTGGCTGTCCATCTCGAAGGGGATCGTGTGCCGCGCCACGAACTCCGGGGCGGTCATCCCGAAGTGGTTTTTAAGGCGCAGGATGTCATACGGTGTCAGGGTGAGGTCGATGTTCCGGCAGCACTCATTAAAGCAGGTGATGTCTTTGTGGCAATGGAATCGGATGGCGCTGTCCAGTGTCAGTTCCACCGGTTGTACCGGATCCTTGAAAGGCGGGTTGAGGAGTTTGTCCCCGGACGTTGTCGGATCAACGGATTTGTTTTTACTCGATGTCCGGCCCGAAATCATCTCGCAAGGACGCCAATCAGACCTTGGCGGCCGGCCGCTTGATGCCTTCGGGCTCACTGTCATCCGGTTTGACAAGCTGGACGTAGGGCACTTTTTTGATCGTCCACTTGCCGGTGTCCCGGTTGTAGGTGGAGTTTACGAAGCATTTCCAGTTTTCGTCGTCGATATTCATGAAGTCCGTGCGGTAATAGTAGCCGGGATAACGGCTCTCCTCGCGGAACTGGATGTGCTTCATGTGGGCGGTGGCCGTGATCATGCGATGATAGTTTTCCCACGCGCGCAACAGCTCGTGCAGGTCCTTGGCACGCATTTTCCCGCCGTCTTCCCGCAACATTTCGAGTTTCTTTTCGGCGATCTCCAGCATTTTGGCGTTGGTCTGATACAGGGTGGATATCCCTGCGACGTATTCATCCATAATCTTTTGTAGCCGGAGCTGATACATCTTGGGCGTGATGTAGCGCGGGTTCACGTCGATTGCGGTGGTGTAGTCTTTGTATTTGAGAAAGGTTTTCACCGGGCGATAGACTTCTTCCGCCAGCTCCTTTGTGGACCGGGACATCCGCGGCTTCCAGTCCTTGTTGTCCAGCACAAACTGGACCATGGCCTTGGCCGCGATTCGGCCTTCGACGTGAGACCCCGAGGAGAACTTGTGGCCCGAGGCGCCCACGCCGTCGCCGGCGGTAAACAGACCCTTAACCGTGGTCATACGGTTATAGCCCCAGTGGTAATGATCCGGTGTGCCCGGGATATCCCCCGGGCCGGATACCCAGAGTCCGGCGCAACCGGCGTGCGAGCCAAGCAGGTAGGGTTCGCTGGGCATGATCTCCGACATCTCCTTGTCGGGCTCGATGTTTTCGCCGGCCCATACGCCGCACTGGCCGATGGTCATATCGAGAAAGTCCTCCCAGGCCTCGGCCTCGAGGTGCTTGATTTCCTCGGGCGTCATGTTTTTGGCCAGATTCGCCATCGCCGTCGGCGTGTCTATAAAAATCGGGCCGCGCCCATCCTTCATTTCTTTGATCATCATGTGATTGCGCAGGCAGGTGCCCATCTTGGGCCCGGCGGCATAGGCGTCGTAGCCGTTGTCCGCCAGGATTCCGTAGTTCTTGGCCTGGTAGTCTTCGCCGAACGCATTCATGGTTTTGGCCTTAAACAGCAGGAACCAGGCGCCCACCGGTCCGTAGCCGTCTTTAAAGCGGGTCGGCACGAAACGGTTTTCCATCAAGGTCATCTCAGCGCCGCACTCGGCGGCCATGGCATAAGTGGAGCCGGCGTTCCACACCGGGTACCAGGCGCGGCCGATACCCTCACCCACCGAGCGGGGGCGGTACACGTTGACGGCACCGCCGGCGGCCAGCAGGCAGGCCTTGAATTTGTATACGTAGATCTTGTTTTCACGCACGCTGAATCCGACCGCGCCGGCAACGCGCTTGGGGTCGTTCTCGTCGGTGATCAGGCGCACGATGAACACGTGTTCCTGGATGTTTGCCGGGCCCAGAGATTTTTTGGCGGCCTCGGCCACAATCCACTTGTAGGACTCGCCGTTGATCATGATCTGCCAGCGGCCCGAACGCACCGGCTTGCCGCCCTCGGTGAGTTTTTTGCCTTCGTTGCCCTTCTGTTTCCAGATTGGCAGGCCCCATTCCTCGAACAGGTGCACCGACGAGTCCACGTGGCGACCTACGTCGTAGACCAAGTCTTCACGGATGATCCCCATCAGATCACCGCGCACGTAACGCACGTAATCCGCGGGATCGTTTTCGCCCATGTAGGTGTTGATGGCGGAAAGTCCCATCGCCACGGCGCCGGAGCGGGCCATGGCCGCCTTGTCGACGAGCTTGATCTTGAGGCCGATGTCTCCGGTCCAGCGCATGATTTCGGTGGCGGCGCCGCAGGCGGCCATGCCGCCGCCGATGATGAGGATGTCCACTTCCTCTTCGATGATTTCAGGATTGCCGAAGTGGGACATGATTCTAACTTTGTGGATTGTTAAGTTCCGCTGCCAGCTTCCGCGCCTTGGCCAGTTGTTCTTCCCCGAGTTCGGTATACTGGGCATGGCTGGCGTTGCGGAAAGCGCCCACGGCCGTAACCAGTGTCTCCACCGCCGACTGGGCGATGGAGGCGTCCTTTGTCGCTTCCGCCAGGGTTCTTTGCGCGACACCCAGGTTGGCCATGGTCATGGCCCAGGCCATGGGCATCCGTTCGCGGGTCCATTCCTTGAGCGCGTTTTCATAAGCCGCGACCGATTTCTCCAGCAGCCGCGGGTCATCAATGCGTTCCGCCAGCTTTTGCAGCGCAGCGCCGAGGTTGTTCTGGGTTTTCGCCCATTCTTGTGGAACCCGTTCCCGGGTTCGCTCCGCCAAGGCGTTGTTGTAGGCGGCGATGGATTGCTCCAGGGTCCTGGGGCCTTTGCGGTGTTCCCCCAGTAAACGCAGCGCCGTGCCCAGATTGTCGAAGGTCGCGGCCCAGTGCAGCGGCACCCGATCCCGGGTCCAGACCCGCAGCACGCTTTTGTAGGCTTCCACCGAACGCTTCAGCAACTTGGTATCCTTCTTGCGCTGTCCGAGGGTTTGCAGCACGGCGCCGAGATTATTCTGCGTCGTGGCCCAATCCATTGCCGCCCGTTCCTCGGTGCGTTCCTCCAGGGCCCGTTCGAACGCCTGAAGCGATTTTTCCAGCATCTCAATGTCGTTGTGCCGTTGGGCGAGAATCCCAAGGGAATTTCCCAGATTGTTTTGCGTGGCGGCCCACTGTTGCGGCGCGCGGTCACGGGGCCGTTTTGACAAAGCGCTTTCAAAGGCCGCGATCGCCCGTTCCAGCAACCAGGTACCGCGATGGCGCTGCCCCAAGATTCCCAACGCAATGCCGAAATTATTCTGGGTGGCGGCCCAGTCATCGGGCCGTTCCGCGATGGGGGCCAGGGGCAGAACCTTGTTTTCATAGAGTTCGATCGCCTGTTCGAGAGCCGCGTTATCGTGGAATGCATGGCCGAGTTCCGCAAGTGCCGCCGCCCGTTCGTTTTGATATTGCCATTGCATCGGCACGTTTAACCCCGGTGTTGACGCGGCTTCCGCGTACAGGCCGGCAGCAGTCCGATAGTCCTGTTGGGCGGCGGCAACCCGGCCTTGCGCCGCGCGCAGCGCGGCGGCGCAGTCGGGACTTGCCTTGATTTCGGCACAGCGACGGTATGCCTTTTCATAGGCTTGGGCGGCGTCATCGAGGGAAAATTCCGCGCCCGCGTGCAAGGCGTTGCCTGCCCGGTTAATCAGTGTGGTCAGTTCCGGGTCCCCGCCGGCCATGTCCGGCAGCTCGGATTGGGTCTCGCGCAGTTTTTTCACCCGCGCGTAGGCATTGGCCAACAGGTCCGGCGCCTGCTGGGGCGATGCCTTTTTTTTGTGGATGCAGGTGAGCAACGGCGCAAGTTCTGAAACTTCCGCTCCCAGGTTTTTCCGTGCCGCATCGAGCTCGGCCACCTGTTCGGGTTTCCATTGGGTTGCATCCTCCGAAAATGGGTCGGCGGCTGCAATGTGCGCGGCTGTCACGTTACTCGCCTTTGTTTTGTTGCCCGTCATGTGCATGATGCAGTCACCGCGGAACCTGCCGGGTACTCAATGGCAGGGACCGCGATAACCTGAGAAAGGATTTGTAAAAACAGCAGGGCGGGAAGGACCCCCGCCCTGCCGGTTTCGACTAATCGACGATGTGATAAACGGGGGCTTTTTCCAGTGTCCACTCGCCGGTTTCGGGGTCGCGGCGGGACACGGTCAGCACATGCCAGTTTTCATCGTCCAATTTCATGAAGTCGCCCCTGTAGTAATAACCCGGCCAACGGGTCTCCTTGCGGAACAGGGTGTGTTGCGTCACGCACTCCGAGGCTATCGCGCGGTGTTTCAGCTCCCACGCGCGTTGCAGCTGGTGGAGGTCCTCGGCGCCGATATGCTCCAGATCTTCTTGCAGAATTTTCAGTTTTTCCAGACCGATTTTAAGCAACGGCTCGTTGGTCATGTAGTTGACGGTAATTCCGCCAACGTATTCGTCCATGATTTTCTCCAGACGCTGCAGGCCGTGGATCGGCAGAAGGTAGCTGGGCGACACGGTGCCGGCGACGATCTCGTTGCGACCCACCTGGTAATTCTCCAAAGGCTTGTAGATTTCCTTCTTGAGGTTTTCGTACTGCCCTTCGGAAACTTTGATCTGCTCGTTTTTCAGGTCTCGGACGTACTTGACCGCGGCCTTGGCGGCCAAGCGGCCTTCCGTGAAGGAACCCGACGAGAAGGCGTGCGCGGTGCCGCCCAAGGCGTCGCCGGCGCCGAACAGCCCGTCCACCGTCATCATCCGGTTATAGCCCCACTGATATTCGTCGGGCGAAATGTCCTCCGGTCCGCTGGCCCAGGCGCCGGAGCACGTGGCATGGGATCCCATCACGTAGGGCTCGGAGGTGGTCAGTTCCGGATTGGTGTACTTGGGATCAATGTCCTGGGACGCCCAGACCACGGCCTGTCCGACGGTCATGCCGAGGAAGTTCTCCCAGCCCACGGTCTCTTTATGGGGATCCTGGAAGGCTTCCGTGGTCACCATGTGGATCGGACCGCGGCCGGCCGCCATTTCCTGCAAGAAGGCGTGGTTACGCAGACAGGTGGGGGTCGGGTGATGGTCTATATATTCCCCGACCAATTCCTTGGTTTGGTCATACCATTTGGACTCGTATTCCTCGCCGTAGGCGTTTTGGGTGTAGGTCTTGAGGTGCAGGAAGTAGGCACCGACCGGACCGTAACCGTCCTTGAACCGGCACAAGACGATGCGGTTTTCCATCTGGGTCATCTTGGCGCCGGCCAGAATCGGCAGGGCGTAGGCCGAGGCGCTGGACCACGGCGCATACCAGGTGCGCCCCATGCCTTCACCGACCGAGCGGGGCTTGTAGATGTGCGAAGCGCCGCCGGCGCCGACGATCACCGCCTTGGCCCGAAAAACGTGAAAGTTGCCGGTGCGCACGTTGAAACCAACGGCTCCGCCGACCCGGTTCGGTTTGCTTTCGTCCATCAGCAGGTGGGTGACCATAATGCGGTTGTAGATCTTGTCCGCGGATTTGCGCGCGGCTTCCGCCACGATGGGCTTGTAGCTCTCACCGTGGATCATGATCTGCCACTTGCCTTCACGCTGGTAGCGGCCGGTCTTGGGATCACGCATCAAAGGCAGACCCCAATCTTCAAAAAGATGTACCGTGGAGTCGACGTGGCGGGCCATATCGTAAGCGAGATCTTCGCGCACCATTCCCATCAGATCGTTGCGCGCGTAATGGACATGATCCTCAGGCTGGTTCTCATCCCACCGCATGCCCATGTAGCAGTTGATGGCATACAGTCCCTGAGCGACGGCGCCACTGCGATCGATATTGGCCTTTTCCGCGACGACGATTTTCAGGTCGCGTCCCCAGTATCTGGCCTCATAAGCGGCGCCGGTGCCGCCCATGCCGCCGCCGACAACCAAAATATCGCAATCTTCGAAAACGGTCTTGAACTTAGCCATTAGTAATACACCCCCTGCTTAAATTGGTCTTTGCTGATAGTCGGCAGTCCGGAATCGACTTTAAGCGCCTCCGGCTCATAAGTGAGCAACGGGGAGTTTAATGCTTCCTCATCAGGAGGCGGCAGGTCCGCCAGTCGGGGAATCGCTTCTCCCCAAGGCTTGGTCGTGATCGGAGAAACGAAGTTTTTCTCGTGACCGTTGCGGAACTTGATTTTCCATGAGATCGTGCCTTTCTCTTCTTCCCGGAGCACGCGAACGCTGTGCCCCAGGGGCGCAAAATCGGCATACCCGCGGCAGTCGATGGCGTTCTGCGGACAGGCCTTAACGCAGGAGTAGCACTCCCAGCACATATTGGGCTCGATGTTGAGGGCACGTCGATAGGTTTTATCAATGTGCATGATGTCGGACGGGCAGATGTCGACACAATGTCCGCAACCGTCACAGCGAGTCATATAGACAAATGTAGGCATGTGATTTGTTCTCCGTAATTCGAAAAGTACGTTCTCGGTGTGGTTAGTAGTTCTTGGGCGCCAGGCGCTTTATGCCAAGACCAAACTGTTTGGGTTTGTCGGCCGGTGCGGGCAGGTTTTCCCTCGACTCTTGCGCTTTGAGAACGCGTTTCTGATAAGCCGCCGCCGGCTTGAAAAACATGTGCGCGAACTTGGACCAATACACTCCGCCGAACAACACGATGCTGGACACAATGAATAGAATTAAAAACAAGGTGGTCCAGCCGGCGACACCGTTCGCCTGCAGGATGGCCCAGATCAGCGCGAAGGTGCACGTTGCCAAAAGCGAGAGAATGAACATATCTGCGCGTACGACGCGGTACCATGGATGACCCTCGGCGGCGACGTCCACCCGAATGAAAAACCAGAACCAGTAACCGCCGATACAGACCATCAGCGCGCCCAAGTACCACAGCTGCGGCAGGATTGGGGGCGTAGGCGTAGCGGTGGTTGGATAAGCAAAGATCATAATCGCGGACGTTACCACGAATATTACGAAACCATACATGCCAAGGAGATGAGAAAGTCTACGCTTGAAGGTGCAGAATTCACCAGAGGTCAAAACGTCCACGGTTAGGGTATTGAACAGGATTACCAGCTTTTCTCCAAAGCCAACGTTCCGCTTGGCAGCCTCTTTTTCTTTCTGAGAGTGTTCAAAGAAATATTTGGCGCTTTTCTTATGCGCCATGTCCAGCAGTGTACCGACAATTACCAGCAGGGCCATTACCACTGCATAGATCTGCATGGCAACGGGCGGGATGGACGCCGAAAGTTCGGCAAAAGGATTGATGTCGATCATTTAATGGCCTCCTCAGGATTATTCATTGGTCCATGTGATTTTGGGGCGACGGTCAGCATGCGATGAACTGACTCGTGTCGCAGGAATGCAGGTCGTTTGTATACATAACCGTCGGATCACCGATCAGACGGATGTCCATGTTTTCCGTCCGCCCGGCTAGCGGGTCGGCGGAGCCTTCCGGGGTCGTACGAACGGGAAACTCAAAGCGTTTTCGGTTGCCGTTGCGGAATCTGATGGTCCACGTGATAGACCGGGTATTGCGCAGAGGCTGTACCGAGGCACCCATCGGCACGACGTCGGCATAGTGGCGGCACTCGATGGCCCGCTGCGGGCAGATCTTGACGCAAGCGTAACACTCCCAGCACTGCTCCGGTTCCTGGTTATAGGCCTTCATGGCATGGCCGGTCTCCGAGCCGTCCCTGTCCAGACGCATCAAGTCATGGGGGCAGATGTACATGCAGGCGATTTCGTCCTGGCCCTTGCAGCCGTCGCATTTGTCGGTACGTACGAATGTAGGCATGGCTGAATCTTCTGTTCGTTATAATACAAACCTGAAATTATCCCCTGCCTTTAGCCGGCGGTGGATTATAGAACCTGTATTTGTAAGGGGTGAGGCGTGAGGGGTATCACCAGTGAGCTTTTCTTTTCACACCCCTAACCCTTCACTCCTCACTCTTCACTGAAGTTACTTGGCCGAATGACCGGTCAGTTTCACCTCGACTTTCTCGTGCGCCTTGAGGCCGGCGTAATACTTGCGCAGGATCGCCAGTACCTCGGGGCGACTGAAATGGTCCGGCACTTCTTCGCCCTCGGACAGCATTTTGCGCAATTTGGTACCGGACAACAACAGCCGGTCTTCCTTGCCGTGCGGGCAGGTCTTCATCGAGGCCATGCCCTCGCACTTGTTGCACCAGAAGGTCCAGTCGATCTTCAGGGGCTTGGTTTCCAGGGCGTCCCGCGGGATCTCGTCGAAGATATGATGCGCGTCGAACGGCCCGTAGTAATCGCCAACCCCGGCATGGTCGCGGCCCACGATCAAGTGGGAACAGCCGTAGTTTTGCCGGAACAGGGCATGCAGCAGCGCCTCCCGGGGGCCCGCGTAACGCATGTCGAGCGGATAACCGGCCTGCATCACGGTGTTGTCGACAAAATAATGTTCACACAGGGTGCTGATGGCTTTGGAACGAACGTCGGCGGGAATGTCGCCGGGTTTGAGTTTGCCCAGCAGGGAGTGGATCAGGACGCCGTCGCAGATTTCAATGGCGATTTTGGCGAGGTATTCGTGTGAGCGGTGCATGGGGTTGCGGGTCTGAAACGCCGCCACCGTGCTCCACCCTTTGTCTTCGAAAAGCTTGCGCGTTTGCGCCGGGGTTTTGAACAGGGAGCTGTATTTTTTCGGAAATTCACCCTGGGAGAGCACCTTCACCGGCCCGGCCAGGTTGACTTCGCCTTGTTCCATGACCATCTTGACGCCGGGGTGTTCCGCATCGGTGGTTTTGTACACCGTCGTGCACTCATGCGCCTTGTCGATGGCGTACTTCTCGGTGACCGTCATGGTTGCCATGATTTCGTTGGTCTCGCCGTCGACCAAAGCGATGTCGGAGCCTTCCTTAATATCGTCCGCGGTGGCCTTGTCGGTCGAGAGCGTGATCGGGATCGGCCAGAACAGGCCGGTGGCCAACTTCATGTCGTCGCACACCCCTTTCCAGTCGGCTTCTGTCATGAAGCCGTCAAGCGGGGTGAACCCGCCGATGCCCAGCATGATTAAATCGCCGACTTCGCGTGAGCTGATGCGTACCTGTGGCAGCGTTTTAGCGCGCGTAAGCTCCTCGCTTTGGGCCTGTCCTTCGAGCAGAAGGGGTTTGAGAGAACCGCCGCCGTGTGGGTTTACCAGCTTTGCCATATAATCAGTTTCCCTAAATAATGTATGACTGATTTGCTTGGAATTATGGTTTTTTTATCGGAGCCGCGAAACTCTATAGCGTCGGGACAGGTAACACTAATTAGTATTACTGGGGTTACGCATAAGTTTCATTTATTTTTTTACAGGGTGGGGCTTAACTCCCTGAATGAAAGAAGTTTTCAGGGAAACACCTGTGTTGTGTGATGGTTTTGCTCGACCCCGCGTGCCGGGGTATTTTAACCGAGTTTGGCGCGCACGCCAGCCTTATGTTTTCTCCAATCGGAGCTTGAATTTATGAGTATTACCGTCAAGTTTTTTGCGGGCATTCGGGAGACGCTCGGACGAAGTGAAGACATCCTTGATTTCAAAGGGATTTCTTGTGTTGCCGATGTCTGGAAAACGGTGACGCCGGCCCCGCTTCCGCCCAATACCGTGGTGGCCGTGAACCAGGAATATGCCGCGCTCGATCAGGCCGTGCACGATGGCGATGAAGTGGCGTTTTTCCCGCCCGTAACCGGGGGATGACCGTGCCGGTAAAGCTGCTCGCCGGGGCCTTTGATCCATGGCAGGAGCTGGCCGCCCATCAGTCGGCAAATCCCGGGCTGCGGGGGAAGTTCGGCGCGACCGCGATATTTGTCGGGACTTTGCGGGATTCCAGCCGGGGGAACCCGGTGTCGGCAATGACCCTGGAACACTATCCGGCCATGACCCGCAAGCATCTGGAAAGGGTTGTCGAGGATGCCCGCCGTCGCTGGGACGTGCTCGATGTGCTGGTGATCCACCGCCACGGCCGTTTGCGCCCGAACGACCCCATCGTGTTGATCGCGGTATGGGCGGCACACCGGGACGCGGCGTTTAAGGCCTGCCGTTATGCCATTGACGAACTCAAAACCCGCGCGCCTTTCTGGAAACGGGAGGAGGGGGAAGCGGGGGTGCGCTGGGTGGCGCCGGAAGAGTAGCGTAAGCGGAGGCCGCCGCAGGGACGGCGGGAGTGACCGTTCGTGTTGCCGTGTTCAACGCGTTTTTTTGGCTTTTTGAGCCTGCATGTTTTTAAGTTCCCGGTAACGCTCAAGGTCGGCCGCATATTGTTTCCGTAACGTTTCCTGTTCCTTTCGCTTGGCGGCCACGGCGGCTTCGTGTTTGGCGACTTGCGCCTTGGTCTGGGCCAGGCCCTTGGCGGTTTGTCTGGAAATCTTACCCGTTTTTTGTTCTTCCGCCGCCTGTTTTTCCATTCGGGCCTGCACGGCCTGCAGGGATTTCAGGGTTTCTTCGCTCGCCTTTATCGACGCTTCAATCTGCGCCAGCTTGCGGTCACGAACATAGAGGATGTCTTTCTCATGACCGTAGGTACTCAAAAGTATGCGGTCCTTTCTGGCCCGTTCTTCGGCGAGCTTGCGTTCTTTTTCCAACTCCTCCTTTCTGCGTTCGCGCTCCTTAAGTTCTGCCTCGGTCGGCGGCGCCGCAATGACCTTGGTTTTGATGCCCCGGTCGGTGATTTCAATAACCTTGGATTTACTGCATTCCGCCGCCGCGGTGTCGCCGTAATGCCACTTGCCGGTTTCATCCTGGCATTTTTTTATTTTGGTAGACATGCCGACCGTGGGCCAGGCCAGGCTCAGCGCAAGCAGAAAGAGGCAGAAGGAATTTTTCACTGTCATCGGTATATTGGTCGTCCGTTTTGGTTACCCCCCGGCATTTTTATTTCCGGGGAGGAAGATATCCTTAAAATATTATAGCTTTTTTAGATTGGCCGAGGATCACCCCCCTGTCAACCAAGGCCGATGAGCGCGCCGACGAAGGGGGCAAGCGTCGCTTTATGCCATAATCCCCGCACGTCAGGGGGGTGCGGCTGATCTTGTTTGGGCTTAAGGGATTCACGTGGATTGGGTTGATCAGATTTTACTGTTTCTGATCGCGCTCACCGCCAACGTCTTTTCCGCGTTTGCCGGGGGCGGCGCGGGACTGGTGCAGTTTCCCGCCCTGATTTTTCTGGGCCTGCCGTTCGGTGTGGCCCTGGCGACCCACAAAGTGGCGACGGTGGCGCTGGGGGTGGGCGCGACCCTGCGTCACTGGAGGGAAAAATCCCTCGATCGGCGGCTGACCCTGTTTATCCTGGCCGCCGGCCTCCCCGGCGTGGTGCTCGGCGCGGCCTTTATCCTGGATGTGCCGGGCCGCTGGGCGCAGGTGGCGCTGGGGATACTCACCGTCGGACTGGGCATGTATTCGTTCTTTAACAAACAGCTCGGGTTGCAGCATGCGCCCGTCGACCACGGCGGCAGGGGCTATGCGTTGGGCGGCCTGGGGCTGTTTGTCATCGGCGTGTTGAACGGTTCGCTCACTTCCGGCACCGGGCTTTTTTGCACCCTGTGGCTGGTGCGCTGGTTTGGGCTCGACTACCGGCGCGCCGTGGCGCACACGCTGGTGTTGGTCGGCCTGTTCTGGAACGGCGCCGGCGCGGCCACCCTCGGGATCCTCGGGGACATCAAATGGTCCTGGGTCCCGGCACTGCTGATCGGCTCGCTGCTCGGCGGCTACCTCGGCGCGCACTGGTCGATCGTCAAGGGAAACCGCTGGATCAAGCGCGGCTTCGAGATCGTGACGGTGCTGGTCGGCTTGAAACTGATCTTCTGACCTTGTCTCCCGCGCTCAGGCGCCGTAGGCGCGGCGGTAGGCATTGATGGCATCCAGGTAACGGTGGGTTTTATTTTTATTGTCGAGATAGCTGACCAGGGTCTCGAGCGTGACGATGCTTATCACGCGCAGGCCGAAGGCGGTTTCCACTTCCGCAACGGCTGATTTTCGTCCTTCCCCGCGCTCCTGGCGATCCAGTGCGATCGCCACGCCCGCGGGTTCGGCGCCGGCGCTTGTGATGATCTCGACGGACTCTTTGACTGAGATGCCGGAGGAGATGACGTCATCCAGAATCAGCACTTTTCCCCGCAACGGCGCACCCACGATGACGCCGCCCTCGCCGTACTTTTTGACCTCCTTGCGGTTGAAGGCGTAGGGCACATCCTGGTTTTCCGCTTCGGCGAACGCCATGGCGGCCGCGCAAACCAGGGGGATGCCCTTATAGGCAGGCCCATAAAGCATGTCGAATTCCAGGCCGGCATCCCGGATCGCCTGGGCATAAAACCGCCCGAGACGCGCCAGCTTCGCGCCCGTGTTGAATAAGCCGGTGTTGAAAAAATAGGGACTGACGCGTCCTGATTTAAGGGTGAATTCCCCGAAGCGCAGCGCCTCGCAGGCGATGGCGAAATCGAGGAACTCGCGCTGGTAGCCCTTCATCGTCGGCAAGATACAAGATTCAAGAGACAAGATACAAGTGTTAAAGCACGGTTTTTCTTGTATCTTGTCTCTGAAGTCATGCGCATCATCACTCTCAATGTCAACGGCATCCGCTCCGCGGCGAACAAAGGTTTCTTCACCTGGATGCAGCGCCAGAACGCCGACGTGGTCTGTGTCCAGGAGATCAAGGCCCAGGTGGATCAATTGACGCCGGAGATCCTGAACCCGAAAGGGTATCACGGGTATTTTTATGAGGCCGAGAAAAAGGGCTATGCCGGGGTCGCGCTCTATTGCCGCAAGCAACCGGACCGCGTGCATCGGGCCAAGCTCTCGAAGGAGCACGATGCCGAGGGCCGTTATCTGCAGGCCGATTTTGGCCGGCTTAGCGTTGTTTCCGTGTACCTGCCTTCCGGTTCCGCCGGTCCGCACCGCCAAGCGTCGAAATACCGTTTCATGGACCTGTTTTTACCGCTCCTGAAAAAGCTGCGCCGCGATAAACGCGAGTATATTCTCTGCGGCGACTGGAACATCGCCCACAAGGAGATCGATTTAAAAAACTGGCGCAGCAACCAGAAGAACTCCGGCTTCCTGCCGGAAGAGCGCGCCTGGCTCACCAAAGTCTTTGACGAAGTCGGTTGGGTGGACGTGTTCCGTACACTCAACGACAAGCCGGACCAGTACACCTGGTGGTCGAACCGGGGCCGGGCCTATGAAAAAAACGTGGGATGGCGCATTGATTACCAGATCGCCACCCCAGGCATTGCCAAGAAGGCGCGCGCCGAGTCGATCTACAAACGCAAAAAGTTTTCCGATCACGCGCCGCTGATTATTGATTATGATTATAAGCTCTAGTTGATCAGCCTTAGAAGGGTGGAAAATGATAGCTCCATAGGAGTGGTCTAATAAAATGAGCGGGAAAGAGTTTGATAGATTATTGAAAAGTTGGGAACCAAGACTGGTTAAGTATGGTGAGCATTTGTCAGCCAGACAGTCAAAACGTTTCTTTGGACATTCTGGTGAGGCCATCCTAAAACAAATGGATCAATTTAAAGATGAACTTCAGAGCCAAGAGAATAGAAAGTTGAATCGTGAAATAGACAAGTTGATGCTTCAGATAGCGAAATACTATTTAACAGCAGATGTTAAGCAACGACACACAATAATAAAGCTAGTGAGCCAGCAAAGTATTTTGGAGTATTTAGATAGCTTTCCAGGTTCTCAGGTTTCTTTACTTGAAGGAGCTAAGAAAGCAGAAAACTTGAAGACGATCCTATGTGTGGTTTCTATACAGAATGGCAGAAGTAGAGACAAACGCGATGTCTATGCTTCATTGGATGAATTACGTAAAGCTGCGGAAAACGTAGGAATAGATTCAAAGAGATTCTTTAAAGAAATTGCGGGGTTATCTGATCGTGGGGCGCGAGATATCTTATTGAGATATGGAGAATAGTGGATAGTCCTCTATAGGTTAGAGAAACAGAACGAATTATGAACAACGGCAGTCAACAACTTGGTCTTATTTCCCCCTCCCGCCAACCCCCCGGACGGGAGGCAGCCCCGCGCCTGGTGCTGCTGCCGGTGGTGACCCCCGAGGGCGCGGTGCGGGCGATCCTCTGGCCGATACCCGATACCGGGTCTGCTCATTGTGAAGACGCCGATCATAACCGCGCTCCCTGGATCGGAGCGGCGGATGATCGGGTGGGGCCGCGATCGGCGGGCGGCGATCGGCGCCCTGTCTTCGCTCAAAGCCGGGCGCTGACCGCGGCTGCGCTCAATTACGACTACCAGGGCCTGCGCGTCATTAAGGACGCCGGCGGACGGATCGTGCGCTACGTCTACGACGACGACAGCGTATTAATCCAAACCGACAACGCCGGCCAGACCCTCGCCAAGTACGACTACGGCCCCGACCGGCTCCTTTC
Organism: Acidiferrobacterales bacterium; assembly: GCA_015492195.1. Lineage (GTDB taxonomy): Bacteria > Pseudomonadota > Gammaproteobacteria > Acidiferrobacterales > Sulfurifustaceae > S146-88. The sequence goes on along the minus strand of WGFP01000210.1, from coordinate 1,204 downwards.
GTTGGACCATGTTACCGAAGGCCGGCAATTTTATCTGTTCGACGCCCTCGGCAGCACCGTCAACCTCACCAAGCCCGACGGCGCGATCCAAGCCCGCTACCAGTACGACGCCTGGGGCAACTTCCGCGCTCAGGCGGGAAGCTCTTTTAACCGCTTTACCTTCACCGGCCACGAGCAGGACACCGAGACCAACCTCTACTACTTCAAGGCCCGGTACTACGATCCGGATACGGGGCGGTTCTTAAACCAGGATCCCTATTTGGGGGACCTCAACACGCCCCCCAGCCTGCACCGGTATCTGTACGCCTACGCCAACCCCACGGTGTACGTTGATCCTACCGGTCAGGCCACGGTCCTGACAGGCGAGACCATCCAGAAGATCCTGGAGGTCGCAGACAGCGAAGACGAAGAGGCGACGTTGAGAATCCGTTCCCGCGCCTTGCGTCGCGTGGCCGAGGAACTGGGCGTCGACCCCGGGAGAGTACACCCCCGTAGTCGAGTCGTGATCTTTAACAAAGAGACCGCAAGGGCCTTTGCGGCCCTGATCCGTCGAACGCGGAGTGGGGAGGGCGCGCCCTCGGCCGTGCTCATTCTGGAGCCGGACGACGCCATCGGTGAAGCCGAAAAGGTAGCGCTAGACTTTATTGGAAATACGGGCACGGTGATGGCCCGCCTCACGATTCGCCAGGAGCTGGAGGAAATTGAGAAGCGGCGTTTTGTGTCCCGGCCCGGGCGGGCGATTGATCTTTCATTTGAGTTTGAAGCCGCGGTCGAAGGCGCCGAGGCCCGGATAAGAGAATTCCCCCTGAATCGGTTGCGGGAGAAATTTGCCAGGGACCGGGCCCGGAGTCCCTTCCTCAAGCTGACGGGCGGGCCGGCCGAGTTCACTCTCGACCTCCTGGCCGACATCGTGCAAGACATCCGCACCGCCAGCGGCGAGTACCCGCAGCCCGTCCGTGAAGGGGCGCGGGCCCGGTTGGCCGGTGGGGCAGTTGTGACGGCAACGACGGGGGCGTTTGGCCGGGTGGCGTTTACCGGGGCCGCAGCAAGAACAGCAAGTCTAAGCACAGGGGCAAAAGTTCGTGTATTTCGCGTTGAGGGCACACCGAATACGAGAATCATTATAGGAGAATCAGGGGAGGTTGCTATTCAAGGTGAGAAGACGTTGTTCCTTAATTTTGGCAATCGTGCAAGGGCAGAAGAG
>WGFP01000209.1 GCA_015492195.1 Acidiferrobacterales bacterium | reverse complement strand
CCACATCGATCAATTTATTGTGTGCCCTGTCGAACCAGCCGTAATCGATGTCAGAAGGATCAGAAAATTTCTGGTAAGTCACCAGATAATTTTCCGGTCCCCAGCCGAATATCGGCCTTTCCTTGAAAGCCTTCCCGCTGGACTTCCACGCATGTAAGCGAGACGAAACAGACAGATTATCAACGCCCTGAATGGCGATTTCAGAAAAACGATTAAGACCAGGAATCTTCTGCCAGAATAAATTTTCCTTAGTAACCAGAAAGATTCCTGATGAGATTGCCAGGGTAAGCAGCGAAACGACACAAAATGTGCGCAATTGAATGCCATAAAAAGTGATTGGTCTTTCTGACGATGACCTGATTAATATGAACATTAGCAATATGAAGACAACCCCTGCGGCCAATCCCACGATGGCGCCGCGACTGCCCGTTAAAAAGATTGTCAGAGTTGACAATGCAATTACTGACAGCGAAAAGTAACGCCAGAAGACTTGAGGTTTCTTGGTATTAGAGAAGTCACCAGCTCCATTTGGGCGATAACTAATTGTTTCGGAGAAAACAATTATCCCAAACACCAGAATAAAAAGCATATGGGTCGCCAGAAAAGCGGGGTTTCCTAAGAAAGAACCAGGTTGGTTTGTGGGTGGGAACGGAAAAGGCCACCACTTTATTCTAATAAATTGTAAAAAAGCGTAGAGTGTTAAGACGACGCTGATACCAAGAGAAATTTTAAAGAAAATAATCCAGTCTTTTTTATTGAAGATGAAGGATGTCAATATTAAAAAAACAACATAATGAATCATCCCAAACAGGCCTTCTCCTCTTTCCATGTCGCCCCAGAAAGCCCGATATTTATTAACGGCAAGCGCAGTGCTGAGAATATAGGAAATAAGAAATAGGAGAATAAGTATGATGAGCGGATTCTTGAAATATTCTTTGATATTTTGAACGAGGTTCGCCGATATGCTCCTAAAATAGAATTGATAGCTTAGATGGATTAAAAATAGGATTAAGGCGGCCTCCACCAATGCCCTGAAAAATACCACCTTGCCAAAGGTATAAAGAAATATTGTATCCCACGTTACAATAAGCGGCGTAAACGCAGTTAGAAATAATAAGTACTTGATAACATTATTGTTGATTTCAGTGTAGCGCATAACTATCTCATTACACACATTGTTTATTCATGATGAATAGAGTCCTTGCTCTGCATTGGTGTGCCTGGTTGCACCAGATCCGATAAATTCGAGACTAAACTGTCACCTCGCCGTGAGCGCCTTGGGTGAACAGGGCAGATCCATGCCGTCGGCCACGTAACCGAACTCTGCGTCGTAATGCGTGAGGGTTGATCTGATCATTGTGCGTATCTTGCGAGCATGTGTAGCCCGTAATTCTAACACCTACCGTCTTCAGGGAAAGCCGGGATCGGCTTGGCGCATGCTCTCAGGACAAGGGCCCGCCCCCACCGAAGGCAACGCAAGGTGTACCCTCCAACTGATGGACCGAGTGCAGGCCATCGAGCCCTTTCGGGGGAGGGCCGTTCAACGGCGATGAATGCATCAGGGCTCATGGGTGCGATCATATCCCGTAGGGATTTCAATGCGGCCTTCAGGGCCACCTGCGCAAAGACTTCTTAAAGAAGACAACAAGGCATTACCTTGTTGAAACGGGGCCCGAAGGCCCCGTTTTTTTATATGTTAAATTGCGTGAATTGCGACAGGCATTGTTCGATGGTTATAGTCACCGCAAGCCGCTTTTCGTTTGTGTCAATACAGGCTCAATAGATATCGAGCAAACAAGCACAATATTTATCGAGACGCAGTAGGGTGATGTTTTCTCCGAGTTCTTTGTAAATTCCCGGGCCATGTCCGACCGTTCGCTCCACCTTGTAGATTGCGTCCCAGATGGTTTGCGGAATCAGTCGTTCACCTTCGCCAACCTTAACCCATAATATTAATTGGGTAAGCGCAAACGGGATGATGCATCGCACAAAGGTTGCCACATAGTTGCCTTCTGTGGGGTACCAAGGGAATCCATTATATTTGAACAGGGCGGTAAGATAGTTTTCGAATCCCGAATCAAAATCGCGAATCATGGGGCGCGCCCGTTGGCGATGAGCGCATATCTCCTCGTAGATTTTATGGTACTGGTTTTCCAGTTCATCTGTTAAACTTGCCAGTGTCGTAATAAGACCCGACCTTGCTTCGTTGCTATTTTCATTGAGCTTGAAAAGTCGTTGTCCCGCTTGGTATATAAACTTCCAAAAGGAGCCGGCGACAAATGGATCGGGCCTAAACTTCCGGTTCTTGACAGCAAGGTTGATGCTGAAAAGTTCCTGTTTGTATTCTTTGCAGATCTTCCGCATGGCAGCAGGGTCGAAAGCACCCTGCGCAGACAGTGTCGCCAGTCGACACAGAATATCGGCCAGATAGTAAATGCGAACGTTCAGCGGATACTTTCGCTGTGCGAGTGTGCCACTCATCCACGTATCGAGAAAATCGCTGATGAAGCTGGCCTCATCCGGCGCATAGAGCGCGTTGGCTTGGGCAGCTGATGGAGTCGTAAAAAGCGGAGTTCTCGACGTGTCGGCGGAGATCACGAGTCTGGCAATTTCCGGGCAGGATAGGCTCGCCGTATTGACCCTTTTCGTCTCGGTTTCCCGAGATACGCGAGGATATTCTCGGCAGATCGTGCCTAAATAGTCGGGACCCAAATGTGCGTAAATCGAACACAGGCCGTCGGAGTTGAGATTAACGCACCTATTCTCTGGATCTTGGGCCAGCATAATAACCTGTTGGCCGTCTTGGTTCGTGATCGCCACACTGTTCAGGATACGCTGTTTTTCTTCTCCCTCGGGAAGGGATTTCCATTTGTCATAAATTTCCTGGTTGACTGGGATCTCCCAGTCTGTACAGCAATTATCGGGGCAGTCACCGCCAAGACAGGTGAATTCGTCCAAAACTCGAAGGGTGTATTCTATTTTCATAATATGGTTTAACTGAATTGTAACAGCGGCCGTCCATGAAAATCAGGGGGGTTGGTTTGTCTTGGTTTGGCTTCTAACATTGAGTGATATCGGCATTTTATGGGAGATAATTCTTATCTGGTAGAATTGGTTCCTTTATTGCGATGGTATTTATTATGATCAAAGTCGGCATTATCGGCGGAACGGGTTACACGGGTGCGGAGCTCCTGCGTCTGCTTGCCGTGCATCCCGGCGTGGATTTGAAGGTGATCACTTCGCGGAGTGAGGCGGGCAGGCAGGTGTCCGAGTTGTTTCCCGGCCTTCACGGCCAGATAGACCTAGCGTTCATGGAGCCGGGACACAAAACGCTCTCAGATTGCGACGTGGTATTCACTGCCACGCCCAACGGCGTGGCGATGCAGCACGCCCGCGCCCTGTTGGACGGCGGCGCGAAGCTCATTGATCTCGCCGCTGATTTCCGCCTGAAGGACGAAAAGGTATGGGAACAATGGTACGGCATGCCGCACGCCTGCCCGGAATTGCTCGCCGAGGCCGTTTACGGCCTGCCCGAGGTTAACCGCGACAAGATCCGCAAGGCCCGCCTGATCGCCAATCCCGGCTGTTACCCCACGGCGGTGCAGCTCGGTTTCCTGCCGCTGCTCGAAGAGGGCCTGGTCGATCCTGCACAGCTTATCGCCGATGCCAAGTCCGGCGTCAGCGGCGCCGGCCGCGGGGCCAGGGTGGAGACGCTTTTTTCCGAGGCGTCGGATAATTTCAAGGCCTACGGGGTCCCGGGGCACCGCCACTGGCCGGAGATTTGTCAGGGATTGGCGGAGGCCACGGGCGAATCCGTCGGGCTCACCTTCGTCCCGCATCTGGCGCCCATGATTCGCGGCATCCACGCCACGCTGTATGCGCGGCTCACGAAGCAGGACGCGGACCTTCAGGCGCTTTTCGAGAAACGCTACGCCAAAGAGCCGTTCGTGGATGTCCTGCCCGCGGGCAGCCATCCCGAGACGCGCTCGGTCCGCGGCGCCAATGTCTGCCGCCTCGCGTTGCACCGTCCGCACGGCGGCGATACCGTGGTGGTGCTGTCGGTGATCGACAATCTGGTTAAAGGCGCCGCCGGTCAGGCGATCCAAAACATGAATCTCCTGTTCGGGCTGGACGAGCGCGTCGGGCTCGGCCACCCGGCCCTGTGGCCGTGATGTCTGGAATCACCGCGCTCCCTTGATTGTTAGCTCCTTTTGGGTCGCTATAATTAGGAATACCTCTGCCGTGCGCACACAGGCCGGCAGTCGAGAGCAGCTCCTGAGGCGTACAGATGTTCAACCGAAACAAGACCGGTGAATTGGTGGTCAAACCGCGGGTATCGCCCCGCATCAAGCTTGTGATCGCCGCGGTTGGCGGTGCCCTGCTGCTCCTTACCGCCGGTTGGATTTACAACTATGGTTCAAGCATGGCGGGGTTTGATCGCCTGTCCGCCACGCGCTACCGGGAGCAGCTGCAAAGCGAGATCGAGAAGGTAAAGGCCGAGAACCGGGAACTCCGCGAGGCCCTGGCGCGGGCGCAGCGCAGCTTGCAGATGGACCAGACCGCCTATCAGGAACTGGATAATTCGCTCAAGGCATCCGCCCAGGAAATCGTCAAACTGCGGGAGGAGCTTAATTTTTACCGCAACATCATTTCACCGGCGGATAAAAAAGGCGGCTTGCGTATTCAGAGTCTTTCCATTGAGCCGGGAGACAGCAGTAACCAGTATCGGTACAAGCTGGTGCTGGTTCAGGCGTTGAAGCACGATCGGCCGATCCGCGGTTCGGCCCGCATTCAGATCAGCGGAATGCAGGCCGGGCGGAATACGGTGCTTAATTTTCCTACCGGAACCCAGAAAAGGATAAGAGTAAATTTCAAATACTTTCAGGACATTCAGGGTAAGCTCGAGCTGCCGCGGGATTTTGAACCTCGACAGGTTACGGTACGCGTGACAACGGCGGGGGGACGGAAAACCGTCGAGGAAACCTATGCTTGGCCCAAGGTTTGAAGCGTGGGCCAACACTTAAGCGATCAAGGCGGCGTAGACGGAGGCAGCCGAAGATCGGATAAACGGAGGGTAATGTTATGTTAAGCAATTTAGGAAAAGGGGCGGATGAGAAGCCCTGTAACACCATCGACACGCTTATCGGGGAGAAAACCGAGCTGAAGGGAGACATCACCTTTACCGGCGGGCTGCGCATCGACGGCAAGATCAAGGGCAACATCACGGCCAAAGAGGGCGGCAACAGCACCCTGGTCTTGAGCGAAAACGCAACGGTGGTCGGCAATGTCACGGTGCCGCATGTCATCATTAACGGCAAAATCAAGGGTAACGTGCGCGCCTCGGGGCGCATTGAGCTTCAAGCCAGGGCCGAGATCACAGGAGATGTGTACTACCGGATGATCGAGATGGCCATGGGAGCGGTCATCAACGGTAATCTGGTACGGGAAGCCGCCGAGGCCGACAAAGACAAGGGTGCGGTGACGAGACTCAAACCGGTGGGAGGGGCCGGCGCGGACACCGACGGCTAAAATTGTTGATCTTTCCAGTCAAGAATCGGATAATTTCGATATTGCTTAAAAGTTTTGTGGAGGTTTTCAATGAGTGACGCCATGCCTGAAATGCCGACCCCGCTGGTGTTTACCGACAGCGCGGTGGGCAAGGTCAAGGAATTAATCGCCGAGGAGAAAAATCCCAATCTGATGCTGCGCGTCTTTGTCTCAGGGGGCGGATGCTCCGGGTTCCAATATGGGTTCACCTTCGAGGAAAACGCCAACGAGGACGACACCAAGGTGGTCAAGGACGGCGTGACCATGCTGATCGACCCCTTGAGCTTCCAATACCTTGCCGGCGCCGAAATCGATTACCAGGAGGGGTTACAGGGTTCTCAGTTTGTGATCAAGAACCCGAACGCCAAAACCACCTGCGGCTGCGGGTCGTCGTTTTCTGCATAAGTAGCAAGATACAAGTAGCAAGAAAAAGAAAAGGAGGCATACGCCTCCTTTTCTTTTTCTTGCTACTCGCTATTTGAAACTTGCCACTGGATTTTAAGCTTTATATATCTCCCCCAAAACCACCGCATGTTTAGCACCGGTGACGCTTGGCAGGTTCCCCGGCTTTCCTTCGAGGGTTTGATGGGCCAGCCAGGCGAAGGCCGCGGCCTCCACCCAGTCCGGGGAAATGCCCAAGCGCTCCGTGGTGGCGAGCGGGATGGGTGAAAGCTTGTCGGCCAGGACGGCCATCATTTCCCGGTTGTGGCCGCCGCCGCCGCACACATAGGCCTCGCTCGCTTGAGGGAAGTGACGCTGGATGGCCGCGGCGATGGAGCGCGCGGTGAGTTGCAGCAGCGTTGCCTGCACGTCCTCGGCGGGAGGTATCGGATTGCAATGCGCCAAGTGCTCGTCCAGCCAGGCGAGGTTGAAATGTTCGCGCCCGGTGCTTTTGGGCGGCGCGGCGTGAAAGTAGGGATCGACGAGCAGGCGCTCAAGAAGGTCTTGCGAGGATTTACCGCTCGCCGCCCAGCGGCCGTCCTCGTCATGGGTTTGCCCGAGATGCCGGCCGATCCATTGATCGAGCAGGGTATTGCCGGGGCCGGTGTCAAAGCCGATCACGGGTTGATGTGTATCTTTGGGAAGATAGCTGATGTTGGCGATGCCGCCGATGTTGATGATGACGCGGTCGTGTTTCGGTGAGTGAAACATCCATTGGTGAAACGCCGGTGCCAGCGGCGCGCCCTGCCCGCCGGCGGCGATGTCCCGGGTACGGAAATCCGCCACCGTGGTGATGCCCGTCCGTTGCGCGATGATGGAAGGCTTGCCCACTTGCAGGCTGAACGGGGTGCGGGCGTTGGGGCGGTGATACAGGGTCTGCCCGTGGCTGCCGATGGCGCGAATGGCTTTCTTGTCCAGGCCGGTCAGCTTGAGCACCTCATTCGCCGCCTCGCCAAAGCGCTTCCCCAATGCGATATCCAGTTCATTGATACGTTCGGGCTCGCCGTCACCCGCCTGGATCAATGAATGAATTTGTTCCCGCAGTTGCGGTTTAAAGGGATGATGGTACGTCGCCTTGATGGAGAGTTTATTCTCAGCGGGGATGGAAACCACTACGGCGTCAATGCCGTCGACGCTGGTTCCCGACATGAGGCCGATGTAATACATAGTGTCTAGTAGCGAGTAGCTAGTTTCGAGTGGCTAGTTGACTAAACTCCGAACGATTTGTCCATTTACCTCCCCGCTACTGAATTAGAATTACTTGCTACTCGCTACCAGGATATTACGACTGATAAAGTCGAGTTTGG
>WGFP01000208.1 GCA_015492195.1 Acidiferrobacterales bacterium | reverse complement strand
GCATATTTTTAATTCCCAGTACCCGGCCCTTCAAAACAAGGCGCGGGTTAAAAAACGAACGCCTCCGGTCTTTTGGCGTTGATGAGCGGCGGCAGATCGGTTTCAAACAATGACGTCTCGCTCCAGTTATCCTGGTCGAGGCGACGAATCAAGGTGGCCTCCATGACCGGCGATTCGCCGATGATGGCGATCATGCGGCCGCCGGGCGCGAGGCTTCGGCGAAAGCTGTCGGGGAGTTCCGGCAGCGAACCCGTGATGAGGATAACGTCGTAGGGCTGATGGCGGTCCCATCCGTTGGCGCCGTCGCCGACTTCAAGGGTTACGTTGCGGATGCCGTGGGCGGAGAGCTTGCGTTCCGCCTCCGTCTTGAATTCGGGAATAATTTCCACGCTGTACACATGACGCCCGAGCGTCGCCAGCAGGGAAGTGACATACCCGCTGCCGGTGCCGATCTCCAGTATCTTGTCCTTAGGCTTGATTTCCAGCTCCTGCAGCAGCCGCGCCTCGAGCTTCGGCGTCATCATGACCTGACCGTGGCCGAGTGGGATGTTCATGTCGGCGAAGGCCAGTTGTCGATAGGGTTCCGGCACGTAATCTTCGCGCGGCGCGCGGCTGACCAGGTCCAGCACGCGCTGGTCCAAGACCTCCCAGGGCCGGATCTGTTGTTCCACCATGTTGTGCCGGGCGGCGGCGAAATTCATCTCAGTCATAAATAATACTGAAACCAAGGGGTTATTAAGGGACGCTAAGGGTATGCGCTTTGTCCGGGCCGTGCAAGCGCGCCCCGTGGCCGGGCGCAAAACGGCTGTTCGTGCCGGAGTTGCTTTCCCCGGACGAATCCTTTAGCTTGAGCTGAAAGCAGCTAGGGGTGCTCGGCATAAAAATGTTTATGCGGGCTGAGACAGACCCTAAGAACCTGATCCGGCTAATACCGGCGTAGGGAAGCTGGATACGAAATCTCCTCCTTCCCCCTCGCCATTGTTTAAGCGCGCCCTTTAAGGGCGAGGATGGTGATCATGAGTGCGAATCCCAAGGACCTCTTAAGCCGGACCGCGACCGTCGATCCGGAGTCGATTCAACCTTTTCCCAACTCGCGCAAGGTCTTCGTCGAGGGCAGCCGCCCGGACATCCGTGTGCCCATGCGCGAGATTACCCAGACCGATACGGTCACCGGTAAACGCCGCGAAGAAAATCCGTTCATTCGGGTGTACGACACCTCCGGCCCTTACACCGACCCGGCGGCCGATATAGACATCCGCCGGGGCCTGGAGCCGTTGCGGCGGAAGTGGATCGAGGAGCGCGGCGATTCCGAGTGTCTCGCCGATTTCAATTCGGAGTATGGCCGCGCGCGTAAGCGGGACGCCGCCCTGGCGTCGCTGCGGTTCGCCCACGTGAAGAAACCCCGGCGCGCAAAGTCCGGCGCCAACGTGACCCAGATGCATTATGCGCGCCAAGGCGTCATCACCCCGGAAATGGAATTCATCGCGATCCGTGAGAATTTGCTCCGCGAGGCGCTCGCGGAACGGCGCTCGGAAGCATATCGCGATGCCGGGCTGCTTGGGCAGCATCCGGGTCAGGCGTTTGGGGCCAGACTGCCCAGGGAGATCACGCCGGAATTCGTGCGCGATGAAGTGGCCCGCGGCCGCGCCATCATTCCGGCCAACATCAACCATCCGGAATCCGAGCCCATGATCATCGGGCGCAATTTCCTCATCAAGATCAATGCCAACATCGGTAACTCCGCCGTGGCTTCCTCGATCGAAGACGAGGTGGAGAAGATGGTGTGGGCCACGCGCTGGGGCGCGGATACGGTGATGGACCTTTCCACCGGCAGGAACATCTATGAAACCCGTGAGTGGATCATCCGTAATTCACCGGTGCCGATCGGCACGGTGCCGATTTATCAGGCGCTGGAAAAGGTGGACGGAAAAGCCGAGGAACTCACCTGGGAAATCTTCCGCGACACCTTGATCGAACAGGCGGAACAGGGGGTGGATTACTTCACCATTCACGCCGGCGTGCGGCTGCCCTATATTCCGCTCACCGCCAACCGCGTCACCGGCATCGTATCGCGCGGCGGCTCGATCATGGCCAAGTGGTGCCTGGCGCATCATCAGGAAAGTTTTCTTTACACCCGCTTCGAGGAAATCTGCGAGATCATGAAGGCCTATGACGTGGCGTTTTCGCTCGGGGACGGCCTGCGCCCCGGGTCCATCGCCGACGCCAACGACGAGGCCCAGTTCGCGGAACTCAAGACCCTGGGCGAATTAACGAAAGTCGCCTGGAAGCACGACGTGCAGGTGATGATCGAGGGGCCCGGCCATATTCCGATGCAGTTGATCAAGGAGAACATGGACAAGGAACTGGAAGACTGCTTCGAGGCGCCGTTTTATACCCTGGGGCCGCTGACCACGGACATCGCCCCCGGTTACGACCATATCACCTCCGCCATCGGCGCCGCCATGATCGGCTGGTACGGCTGTGCCATGTTGTGCTACGTCACGCCCAAGGAACATCTGGGCCTGCCCAACAAGAAGGACGTGAAGGACGGCATCATCGCCTACAAGATCGCGGCGCATGCCGCCGACCTCGCCAAGGGACACCCCGGCGCCCAGATCCGCGACAACGCGCTTTCCAAGGCGCGCTTTGAGTTCCGCTGGCGGGATCAGTTCAATCTATCACTCGATCCCGACACCGCCAGGGAGTTTCATGACGAGACCCTGCCCCAGGAGGGCGCCAAGCTCGCCCACTTCTGTTCCATGTGCGGGCCGCACTTCTGCTCCATGAAGATCACGCAAGAGGTACGCGACTACGCGAAAGCCAAGGGTATCAAGGAAAATCGCGCGATCGAGGAGGGCATGGAAGAAAAGGCGCGCGAGTTCAAGCAACAGGGGGCGAAAATATACCGGCCCGCCTGAGGGGTACGAGCCTATTCAGCCAGCTTGAGCGTGAAAAACTCGCCGAGTGCTTTGCGGATTTGGCGGACGGTCAGGTACTCGGCATCGGACGGATCTTCCCAGTGTTGGCATGTCAGCAGTCTGACATCGGGTTGCTTGGCGGAGCGGAGATAAAAATCCGTGAAGTACATGACGCGACCGGTCCCGCCGGCGCTGAAGATGCCCAGGCCGGCTAAGCGCGGATACGCCGCGGCGCTGTAGTCCTCCCCTTCCACCACCTTATAGACCACGAATTCATCCGGCTCGATGGATTGCGGCGTGTCCTTGACGTCTTTGACCTCAATTTTGCAATGTGGATAGTATTGATCGACGTTTTTATGCGGCAGCACCTCCCCTCCCTGGAAATAGACACCCGCCTTGGACGCCGGTACGGTGAGCGGCTTATGCAGCAGCAATTTCGAGCCGGCAGGCACCGTGTAATAAGGTGAATCCTCACTTTTCTTGGCTTTTTCCGCTAAAGCTTGGTTGGCGGACAGCAAGGTGAGTGCTAGAACCAGAGCAAGTCGAACCATCAGAGCCTCCCGCCGATTTAGGCATGTAAAGTTCAAGGAAATATCAGTCGTGATAATACCGTAGACACTGAATCACGTGCAGAGTTTTGTTAAACTTCGTTTTTTCAGACCACAGAGGATAAGCATCAAAACAATGTCGACGCCAGTTCCGATTCGAGTCAAAGTTGATATATCCCCGGAAAATAAATGCGGGTTTTGCACCAACTCCACTTGTTGCACCTACCTGACACAGCAAATCGACGGTCCCCGGTCGATGGAGGATTTCGACACCCTGCTGTGGCAGGTCTCGCACCAGAACACCCAGGTCTATAAAGACACGGACGGTTGGTTTCTGCTGATCAACAACCGTTGCGACCATCTTCTACCGGACGGCCGCTGCAACATCTACGAAACCCGCCCGCAGGTATGCCGGGATCATACCAATGATGATTGTGAATTCGACGGCCCGGCGGGGGAGGATGATTTTGAATTGCTTTTTACGGACTACCATTCCCTGCTCGCGTACTGCAAGAAGCGGTTTAAGAATTGGGATAAACGGTTTCAAAAAGCCTCCGGCGGGGCTAAAAAACGCGCGGCGGGATAATTTTTTTGTGTCGCTGACGTGAGGTGCATGGACGCACTAATGCCGCGGGCGCAGGGATGCGCGGGAGCGGCCGACGATCTTATTTATAAATAGCCGGTGGCTGACCGGCAGCAGGTGACTTTTTCTTGCTCGTCCAAGAAAAAGTCACCAAAAAGAAAGACGCCCCGGAGATT
>WGFP01000207.1 GCA_015492195.1 Acidiferrobacterales bacterium | reverse complement strand
GCAATGCCCATCACGGTATGGCGGGTGTAGAGATGGCGCTCCAGCCAGTCATTAGGGGTGCCGTGGCCGTATTTCTCCAGGGTCTTTTTGTTTTTTGCCTCCTGGCGATAGAGTTCGGTGCCCTGCCACAGTACCTTGTTGATGCCCACCTGTTGCGGGCTGTGGGGATCGTCCGGTGTTTCCACCTTGGCATGATGCTTACGGTGGATCGACACCCATTCTTTGGTGACCTGACCCGTGGTCAGCCACAGCCAGAAGCGGAAAAAGTGACTCACAATGGGATGCAGGTCGAGCGCCCGGTGCGCCTGGTGGCGGTGCAGGAATATGGTAACGCTGGCGATGGTAATGTGAGTCAGGACAAGTGTGGTGATGAGGTAGCCCCACCAGGGCAGATCAATCAAGCCTTCAAGCATATAGTTAAGCACCCGCCTTTTAATGTATTAAAGCACTATGTTAAGTATAACGTAAAGCGCCGACGCAGAACGTAATTTTATATCTTGTTAATTTAGTTGAGTTTTTTAAAATACCTTGAACCATGCGTGGGCACGCCCCGCGCGTCTAATTGCGTTTCCGGAGAAATCCCCTGATTGCGTGCAACATTACCAAGCCACCATGAGTTTGCCGATTACGCCGGTACTGACGACAGACATTATTATCGAACTCGTTGACCGTCCGGGTTCGCCGATCGTGCTCATTGAGCGTCGCAATCCGCCGCTCGGGTGGGCGCTTCCCGGCGGTTTCGTGGACGTTGGGGAAACCCTGGAACGGGCGGCGGTGCGCGAGGCCAAAGAAGAGACCGCGTTGACGGTAACGCTCAAGGTGTTGCTGGGTTGCTATTCCGATCCCCGGCGTGATCCCCGCGGCCACACGGTCTCTGCGGTGTATGTCGGCGAGGCGAGGGGTGAACCGCGGGCGCAGGATGACGCCAAAAAGGTGGGCGTGTTTACCCTTGAACATTTTCCCGCCGTACTTATTTTTGACCACGCGCGGATTTTGCGCGACTACGCGCGTTATCGAAAAGAAAGACAACTACCGGCGCCGGAGAATCCTTAAGCAATACGGAGATCACTTCGTAAAATCGGCCCTAATTGAAGCCTGCGTCACCATAAACCTGAGAGAAGGGTAATAATCGTATTTACGGTTTGATGTAGGCGTATCCTCGGGTCTGGAGATCGGCGATTTCAGCGATGCCGTTCGGCACGATCTCCTTTTTCGAGACATCATACAGATCGTTCTTGTAGTTGATGTTCTTGGCCGACAGGGTATCGGCGCAAACGTTGAACTTGACGCCTTGCTTCTTTAGGTTGGCCACCTTTCGTTGGATCTGGGAATCGTTTTTAGCGTGCTTAAGCAGGGACACCCCCTTACCGTGCATGACAACCCTGAGATCCAGGTTTTCCTTTCCCACCGCGTTAATGTGATTCTGGATGTTGCGCAGCGTGCCGTTGTGACGTTTTGGGTCGTCGTAGTTAACGTCATACACGACCTTTTTTTTGTCATTGTCCGCGAGGCTTGTGCTAATGCCCGCACCTAAGGTAAGTATGGCCATCATTGCTATGGCCAACGGTCTTCTCATGGCGCCTCCCGCATAAGTACTACCTCATTGCACTGCACAAGATTATACATACTCTCGTGTAAATATAGACCCTTTAAGGCGGAATGCTTATGGGGGCCTTATTTGCCGGTTTGGCCGAGAGCGCGGGCGCGCCGCTTCGGCCATCCATGGCCTCCCGCGACGCACAGGGACGTGCAAGTGCCGCGATAGGCAGGGATGCCGTGAGCGGCCGGCATTCGGTTCATCCATGAACGTCACGACGCACAGGGACGTGCTAGTCCAGGCGCGCGCGGCGACCCACAAGGATGTGGGGAGGTAGAGCAACGCCGGGAGCAGTTGCCGAGAGCGCGTTTGCGCCGCGGAAAAAAAAGCCCGCAAACTTCGCGGGCTGAGGAGAGAGATGCAACCGTCTAAGGTTTTACGTAGGAATATCCCTTTGCCTGAAGGTGGGCGATCTCCGCGACGCCGCTTGGAACGATATCCTTTTCCGATACGTCATGCAGGTCGTTCTTGTAGTTGATCTTCTTGCCTCTCAGGGTGTTGGCACAGACGTTGAATTTGATGCCCTGTTCTTTCAGGCTGATGATCTTCTGCTGCATGTTTGGATCCGTATTGGCGATCTTGAGCAGGGTAACGCCCTTTCCATGTGTGACCACCCTGAGATCAAGATTTTCCTTTCCCACGGCGTTGATGTGGTTCTGGATATTACGCATTGCACCCTTCAGTTTTTTTGGATTATCGTAGTTGATGTGATACACGACCTTTTGTTTGCCGTACCCTTTGCCGTCCTGAGTAGCGCAGCCGCCCATGGTCAGGGCGAGCAGTGCTACGGGTACCATGAGTGAAAGTGAAACGAATTTACGCATTGGCTTCTCCTGTGTGTGAACTAGTTTCCGCAACTTATAATTGTCAAAACACTAGACCTCGATGTAGGCCCAGCCCTGATGCTGGCGCCGCATGATCTGCGCCATACCAGAATCGATCACAACCACGCCCGGTAAGAGCTTGGCGGTAATTCCCCGTTCGCGCTTGAGCCGGTCGATTGTGTTACGGCAGGCGGCGAACGTGAGGTTGTTGTATTTTTCCTGAAGCTGGAGGATGCGTTTTGAAAAGGCCGAGGTATCCGCGCGTACCAGTTCCAGCCCGTCGCTGTTGATAACCACCTCCACGCGCGCGCGTTGGCCCGTCGCGTTGTAGAATTTGAGGAGTTCCTCAATCTCGTCAAGGGCGTCCTTAAGATAAACCTTGCCGCTGCGGCTGACGTGAAACAGCACCTTCATTTGTTCGCCCGTGGGCGCGACCGCCGGCTTTGACAATGGGGCGGCGGTTGCCAGCTTGGTCTCGGCCGGCCGGCGCGCCGGCGTTTTCGATGCTTTTACGGTAATTGTGTCCGGCGCCGCCTGCGAGACACCCGTTTCCTGCGACGGCGGGGCTAGCGCGTCGGTGTAGAAACCGGAAGAACTGTGTAGCAACCAGCCCAACATTACGCCCAGAATCAGGGTCAGGCCGGCGGCAATGTTAAAACGAACGCGCCGCGTTGTTGTGACCGTCTCACTTAGGCCGTTCTCCGGCAGCGGCGGATTCTCATACGAGAGCCGAACGAGTTCGCGGAGTTTGCGCAGCTCGCAAACACGCCGATTGAGTTCCTCATCTTGGCCGATCTCAAGATAAGCGCGGCCCTTTTCCTCCGTCTCCAACTGATCGTCGACGAAGGCGTTTAAGAATTCATCAGAAAATTTCTTTTCGCGGCTCATTTGATTCTCCGTATTTTTGCTTCCTGCATGGCAGCTCCCCGCGCCATATCATTTAATAAGTGTCCTTTAAGCGCGACACGCGCCCGGCACAACCGGCTCATTACCGTACCAATGGGGACGCTGAGAATGTTTGCCACCTCCACGTAACTGAATCCTTCAATGTCCACCAGGGTCACCACTTGACGTTGACCCTCGGACAGCTTGGCGATGGCGTTTCTGACTGTGTGTACGATTTCCTGTTGGCCGCTTTCTTTTTCGGGTGTGGAATCATGTACCAGGCTGGTTGTGTCAATTTCTTCCGTTTCCCGGTTGCGACGAAAGTGGTCGCGGTGGCAATTCGCCAAGATCGTGTACAGCCACGCCTTGCCGGCATTGGGGTTGCGCAATTGACCGCCCTTTTGCAACGCCTTGGTCAGGGCCTCCTGCGTCAAGTCGTCCGCCAGCGCCGGATTGTGAGTCCAGGCGTAGGCGATGCGGTAAAGTCGCAGCCGGTGCTGCTCCAGCTTTTTCCCGGCCTCGCGCGATCGGAGAAAAAAATTAAGCACATCCATTGGGCAAACTGTCTGTGTAATGGTTCCTGGCTTGGATTGTTACTCAAGACGCTGTGGCGGGCGGTTTTATTCCCCCGTTCGGCGGCAAACCGGGGCTCAAATTCTTGCAAAATCCCAGGTAAAAGGCCTAGCCGGTGTTACGCTTCCCCGGCCTCGGGGAGGCTGACCAGCCCCTGTTCAGGGCGCTGTTTCCCGTCCAGCAACACCCGTCCGTCCCGAACGTTCAGGCGATCCTCGACAAACCAGCGGATTGCCAGCGGATAGATACGGTGTTCCTCCTTGAGGACCCGCATGGCCAGGGTCTCCGGCGTGTCATCCGGGCGTACCGGGACGGCCGCCTGGATAATAACCGGTCCGGCATCGACCTCCCGGGTGACAAAGTGGACGCTCGCCCCATGCCGGGTCGCCCCGCTTTGCAGGGCGCGCTCGTGGGTGTTTAACCCGCGAAACCGGGGCAGCAGGGAAGGGTGGATATTGATCAGGCGCCCGGCGTAGTGGTCGACAAACTCATTGCTCAAGACGCGCATGAAACCGGCCAGGGCCACCAGTTGCGGACGGCAGGCGTCGATGCGTTGCATCAGCGCGTGTTCAAACTCGGCGCGCGTTTTAAATTCCCGGTCGTCCACCACGTGGGTCGGGATTCCCGCCTCCCGGGCTCGTTTGAGCCCCTGGGCGCCGGGGTGGTTGCTGATGACGGCGCTGAGTTCGATGGGGAGCTTCCCGGCGCGGACCTCGTCAATGATGGCCTGCAGGTTGCTCCCGCGTCCTGAGATCAGGATGACGACCGCCGCGCGCTTTGGATTCATTTGAGGATGAGCACCTCGCCGGTTTCGGCGTGGCGCTCGATATGGCCGATGATGGCGGCGGTCTCCCCGGCCTGTTGCAGCAGGGTAAGCGCCGTCTCGGCATCGGCGGCATCCAAGGCCAGCACCATGCCGATGCCGCAGTTAAACGTGCGGTACATCTCGAATTCCTCGATGTTTCCCTCCGCTTGCAGCCAGTCAAAGATCGCCGGGCGCGTCCAGGCGCGGCTGTCGATGACCGCGCGCACGCCCTTCGGCAACACGCGCGGCAGGTTGCCTGGCAGCCCCCCGCCGGTAATGTGGGCGATCGCGTGGATGGGCACGGACTGAATCAACGCCAGCAGCGGTTTGACATAGATGCGGGTCGGCGCGAGCAACACCTCGCCCAGCGTGCGGCCATCGAACGGTTGATCCAGGCCGGTCTTGCGCGAGCTAAGAATTTTGCGGATCAAGGAATACCCGTTGGCATGCGGACCGCTTGCGGCGAGACCGATCAGGGTATCGTTGGGTTTGACCAAGGAGCCGTCTATAAGCCGGGATTTTTCCGCCACCCCCACGCAAAAGCCGGCCAGGTCGTAATCCCCCGTGCCGTACATGCCGGGCATTTCCGCGGTCTCGCCGCCGATCAGCGCCGCGCCCGCCTGCCGGCAGCCCTGGCCGATGCCGGCAATGACGGCCGTGGCCGTGTCCGTGTCCAGGCGGCCGGTGGCGAAATAATCGAGAAAAAACAGCGGCTCCGCCCCCTGGACCACGATGTCGTTGGCGCACATGGCCACGAGATCGATGCCGATGGTATCGTGTCGCTTCAGCTCGACGGCGAGTTTGAGTTTGGTGCCGACGCCGTCGGTGCTGGAGACGAGCACGGGTTCGCGATAGCGGCCGGGCGGGATTTCAAACAAGGCGCCGAACCCGCCGAGACCGGCGAGCATGCCGGGCCGTTTCGTCCCCTCGGCGATGGGCTTGATGGCTTCCACCAGCGCGTTTCCGGCCTCAATATCGACGCCGGCGTCACGGTAGGTCAGGGAGGTGCGTGGTTTGTTCACTCAGGACCCCGGGGTTTTGGAGGGCGTATGGTAGGGCGGCGTTCCGGGGGTGTAAACCTTGACTTGAGGCGGGGTGGACTATAGCGTGCCGCGAGATGTTTCTCGAAAATCGCGGTGCGGCCGGCCTGATGGGCCGCCTGCGGCCACAACGGACGTTTTTCCGGTTTCGGCGGACAGCAAATCAACAATGAATATCTCCCAACTGCCGAATTTGATCACCGTATCCCGGATCGCCCTGGCGCCGCTGTTGATTCTATTGCTGAAAGACCAGGATTATCTGGCGGCGCTGATTGTTTTTTTCGTCGCCGGGGTGTCCGACGGCTTGGACGGCTGGATCGCCAAGCGGTTTAATTTCACCACCCGTCTCGGCTCCATCCTTGATCCCAGTGCCGACAAAATCCTGTTGGTCAGCGCCTATGTGATGCTGACGGTCCTCGGCCACATTCCCTTCTGGCTGATGTTGAGCGTGGCGTTTCGTGATCTGCTGATCGTCGGCGGGTATCTGGTTTATATCTCCGTCATCGGTCAAGTGCAGATGCGCCCGAGCTATTTAAGCAAGTTCAACACGCTGATGCAGATTACGCTCATTATCGCCGTCCTTGCGCAACAGGCCTTCGGGCTGGCTTATGGCGCGGTGGTCGATGTCCTGGTTTACACGGTATTGGCGACGACCGTGGTGAGCGGCGTGCATTATTTGTGGATCTGGGGCGTGATGAAGGAGGTCGAATTCGTCGACAAATCCGCCGGGAGCAGATTTGGACGCGCTTCAGCGCGCCCCGCAGGGGCGAGCCACAGGGATGTGGCGAGTCACAAATCCGCCGGGAGCGGAACTGGGCGATCGCAGGCCGCCCGCAAGAGGCGCGCCGGCAACAACGCACCTCGCAAGCCGAACAAGTCCCATGACTAACGCACGGCTTCTCTCCAT
>WGFP01000206.1 GCA_015492195.1 Acidiferrobacterales bacterium | reverse complement strand
GAAGTTACCCTATTTATATCGGTGCCGGTCTGCTTGACCGTGCGGAGTTGGTGACGCCGCTGATCGCGGGTGACCGCATTGTCATCGTCACTAACGACACGGTGGCACCCTTTTATCTCGAACGGGTACAAGCAAGTGTGACCCGCTTTCAGCCGCTGTCGGTGGTATTGCCGGATGGAGAGCGGTTCAAGACCCTGGAGGTGTTGAACAGGATCTTCGATGCGTTGCTTGAGGCGCGCTGCGATCGGAACACCACGTTGATCGCCTTGGGCGGCGGTGTCATCGGCGACATGACCGGTTTTGCCGCCGCCTGTTATCAGCGCGGCGTGCCGTTCATTCAGATGCCGACCACCTTGCTGGCCCAGGTGGATTCCTCCGTGGGCGGCAAGACCGGGGTCAATCACCCGCTGGGCAAAAACATGATCGGGGCGTTTTACCAGCCGCGCGGGGTGATTATTGATACCGACACGTTAAACAGCCTGCCCGACCGTGAACTCTCGGCGGGTCTCGCCGAGGTGATCAAGTACGGCCTGATCCGGGACAGGGAGTTTTTCGCCTGGCTCGAAGCCAATATGGCCAAGCTGCGCGAGCGTGATCCGGAAGCCTTGAGTCATGCCATTGAACGTTCTTGTCGGAACAAGGCGGAGGTGGTGGAAGCGGATGAAAAAGAATCCGGCGTGCGGGCGACGCTTAATTTGGGACATACCTTCGGTCATGCGATTGAGACTGGTTTGGGCTACGGCGAGTGGCTGCACGGTGAGGCGATCGCCGCCGGCATGATCATGGCCGCCGATCTGTCGCGGCGCTTGGGATGGATAACGGAAGCCGACGTGACCCGCATCGAAAAACTGATCAAGCATGCCGGCCTGCCGACGCGCCCGCCGGCATCGCTTGATGCATCCCGTATGCTTGAGTTGATGTCTGTGGACAAAAAGGTTCAGAACGGAAAGATGCGTTTGGTGCTTTTGCGGTCCATCGGCGAGGCGGTGGTGACGGATAATTTCTCATCGGGTTTGTTGCGCGAGACGCTGAACCTTGGCGGGAAGACGGGATGACGCTCGCACCGTATGCCGCTTCCGACAAGACATCGCGCGGCCGCCGTTATCAGGAAACCGCGCCCGCCTACCGCGGGGAATACCAACGAGACCGCGACCGCATCATCCACTGCGCCGCCTTTCGGCGTCTGGAGTATAAGACCCAGGTGTTCGTCAACCATGAGGGTGATCTGTTCCGGACGCGCCTGACCCATTCCATCGAAGTGGCGCAGATCGGCCGCTCCATCGCCCGCGCCCTTGGCCTGAACGAGGATCTGACCGAGGCCATCGCCCTGGCCCATGACCTCGGCCATACCCCCTTTGGTCATTCAGGTCAGGAGGCACTCAATCAATGCATGCGCGACCATGGCGGCTTCGAGCATAATTTGCAGTCATTGCGCGTGGTCGAGGTTCTTGAAGAGCGGTACGCCGAGTTTCCCGGCCTGAATCTCACTTATGAGACGCGCGAAGGGATTCTCAAGCATTGTTCTTTGAAGAAGGCGGCGGAACTCGGTGAACTCGGACGGCGTTTTCTGGAAAAGAAACAGCCCGGGCTCGAAGCACAGCTGGTAAATCTGGCGGACGAGATTGCCTACAACAATCACGACGTTGACGACGGTCTGCGCTCGGGTCTGCTCGGCATTGACCAGTTGTGCAATGTCGCGTTGTTCTCGGAACAATATCTGAACGTCGAGCGGACCTATCCCCGTCTTACGCCGCGCCGGAGAATATACGAGACCGTCCGGCGCATGATCAACCGGGTCGTGACGGATGTGATTGAAACCAGCCGCCGCTTGTTGACCGAGTCCGGGGTGCAACATATCGATGAGGTGCGCAACCATCCGGGGCAACTGATTACCTATAGTGAAGAGATCCGGCATGAAACCAACGGCCTCAAAAAATTTCTCAGGAATAACCTGTACACCCATGAAAAGGTCAGCCGCATGTCCAATGAGGCGGTGAAAATCGTCCAAGAACTGTTCGCCGTTTTTATGCAGGACCCCCGCCTGTTACCGGCGCAATATCAGGATAAGATCAAAGACTCAGGCGCCGGCGCAAAGGCAGACGGCAGTACCCCGGGAAAGGCGCGAATCATAGCGGACTACATCGCCGGCATGACTGATCGTTATGCCATCCGTGAGCATGCCCGCCTGTGTCGCGCCAGGGAAACCGCTTGACCGCACGTTTTTTTCATATACGCCCACTGAAATAACCATACTTATCCTGACAGTTGCATTGAATCCCGTAGGGATCGGACTGTATACTTTTCCGCCGTTTGCCTGTATTTCTGTATGAACCGAATGAGGTCGGAACACCCCTGAACGGGTGCGCAAAAGATGACTGGATACGCAAAATACCCCCGCGGTTTGTACCGCCGGGAGTTTGAAAAAGACGGTTGTGGTTTCGGCTTGATCGCCCATATGGACGGCAAGGCCAGCCATTGGCTGGTGCGCACCGCCATCGGTTCACTTGCCTGTCTGACCCACCGCGGCGCCGTGGCCGCCGACGGCAAGACCGGCGACGGCTGCGGATTGCTGTTAAAAAAACCCGACGGTTTCTTGCGCCGCCTGGCCGATGAACAAGGGTTCAGGCTTAACGATGCCTATGCCGTGGGTATGGTGTTCCTGAGTCAGGATGAACCGCTTGCCGCCAAGGCCCGCCGGCAGCTCGAAAAAGAACTGCAAGCCGAAGGCCTGCAGGTACTTGGATGGCGTGGCGTGCCAACCAACCCCGATGCCTGCGGGGCCGAGGCATTAAAGACGCTGCCGGTCATCGAGCAGGTGTTTATCAATGCGCCGGACGGTATGGACGAGGCAGCCTTTGAGCGTCACCTGTACATCGCCCGGCGTCGCACGGAGAAGGCCGTCGAGCCGCACGATAACACCTTTTATATCCCCAGCCTGTCCGCCCGCGTGTTGTCCTACAAGGGACTGGTGATGCCGGCCAACCTGCCGGCGTTCTATCAGGACTTAAAGGATGAAGCCATGGAATCGGCGTTGTGCGTGTTCCATCAGCGTTTCTCCACCAACACCTGGCCGGAGTGGCGGCTTAGCCAGCCGTTTCGCTATCTGGCGCACAACGGTGAGATCAACACCATTCAGGGAAACCGCTACTGGTCGATCGCCCGCAGCCACAAGTTTGAAACCCCGCTGATTCCGAACATGGAGGACGTACGCCCGCTGGTGTCCATGAGCGGTTCGGATTCGTGCAGCCTGGACAATATGCTGGAGGCCTTGCTTGCCGGCGGTATGGACATCTTCCACGCCATGCGGCTGTTGATCCCACCCGCGTGGCAGAACGTCGAGACCATGGACCCCGACCTGCGGGCGTACTACGAATACCATTCCATGCACATGGAACCGTGGGACGGCCCGGCCGGCATTGTCTTGACGGACGGGCGTTACGCCGCCTGCACCATGGACCGTAACGGTCTGCGCCCGGCGCGCTACGTGATCACGCGCGATCCTGAAAGCAAGGCCTCCGAAAAAGCCGGAGATTTCTCGGGATGCGTGATCACCCTGGCATCGGAGATCGGCGTCTACGATTATGCGCCGGGGGACGTCGTGACCAAGGGACGATTGAAGCCGGGCCAGATGATCGCCGCCGACACGGCCACCGGCAAATTACTACTGCCGGAGGACATAGACGCTATGTTGAAATCCCGGCACCCCTACAAGATCTGGCTGAAGGAACACGCCAAACATCTTGAATCCACCCTGGAGGGTGAGGCGTTGACCTCGCGGCCGTTGGGCGAAGAGGACATGCAACGCTATCAAAAGCTGTTTCAGGTCAGCTTCGAGGAACGCGACCAGATCCTGCGCGTCTTGGCCGAGGCCGGCCAGGAGGCCGTCGGCTCCATGGGGGATGACACGCCCTTACCCGTGTTGTCGACGCATACGCGTTGTCTCTATGACTCCTTTCGTCAGCAGTTTGCCCAGGTCACCAATCCGCCCATTGACCCGTTGCGCGAACATATCGTGATGTCTCTTGAAACCTGTTTCGGTCGCGAGAAGAACCTGTTTGAGGCGACGCCTGAGCACGGCGCGCGGCTCCTCGTGGATTCGCCGGTGTTGTCCGAAGGCAAATTTCGGCGGTTGCTTGCCATGAAGGACAAGGACTACGCCCACGAGATGATCGATCTCAATTATTCCGGGGATTCGGGATTGAAGGATGCCATTGAACGGGTCTGTCATCAGGCCGTCGCCGCCGTGCGCGCCGGCAAGGTGGTCATCGTGCTGTCCGACCGTGCCATTGCGCAGGACCGGCTTCCCATCCACGCCCTGTTGGCCGTGGGCGCGGTGCATCATCGGCTGATCCGCGAGGGCCTGCGCTGCGATGCCAACATCGTGGTGGAGACCGCGACCGCGCGCGATCCCCATCACTTCGCCTGCCTGATCGGCTACGGCGCCACGGCGATCTATCCTTATCTTGCCTACGAGTGCCTGCACGACATGATGCGAACCGGCGAGATCGCGAGGGATGATGCCGCAAAAATCGCCCAGAATTACCGCAAGGGGATCAACAAGGGCCTGTACAAGATCATTTCCAAAATGGGGATCTCCACCATCGCCAGCTACCGCGGGGCGCAACTGTTTGAGGCGGTGGGCTTGAGCGAGGACGTGATTGATTTGTGCTTTGCCGGCACCACCAGCCGCATTCGGGGCAGCGATTTCGCGGATCTCGAAGAGGATCAACGCAGGCTTGCCAAGCAGGCGTGGAGTCCCCGTAAACCCGTCAACCAGGGCGGTTTGCTCAAGTATATTCACGGCGGTGAGTATCACGCCTACAACCCGGACGTGATTCAGGCCCTCCATGAGGCGGTGCAAAGCGGCGACTACGACAAGTACCTTGAATACGCCGCGCTCGTGAACAACCGGCCGGTGACGGTGCTGCGCGATCTGTTTCGGTTGCGCGAAGATGTCACGCCGATTCCGGTCGACGAAGTCGAACCGATCGAGGCCATCCACAAGCGTTTTGACACCGCCGGTATGTCGCTGGGCGCGCTTTCGCCCGAGGCCCACGAGGCCCTGGCGACCGCCATGAACCGGCTCGGCGGGCGTTCCAATTCCGGTGAGGGCGGCGAGGACCCGAAGCGCTACGGCACGGAGAAGACCTCCAAGATCAAGCAGGTGGCCTCGGGTCGGTTTGGGGTGACGCCGGCTTACCTGGTAAACGCCGAAGTGTTACAGATCAAGATCGCCCAGGGCGCCAAGCCCGGCGAGGGCGGCCAGCTGCCGGGCGGCAAGGTGAACGAACTGATCGCCCGGTTGCGCTATGCGCGGCCCGGTGTGGCGCTGATTTCGCCGCCGCCGCATCACGATATTTACTCGATCGAGGACTTGGCGCAGCTCATCTTCGATCTCAAGCAGGTCAACCCCAAGGCGCTGGTCTCGGTCAAACTGGTATCGGGACCGGGCGTCGGCACCATCGCCGCCGGCGTTGCCAAGGCCTACGCCGATCTCATCACCATCGCCGGTTACGACGGCGGCACCGGCGCGAGCCCGCTCACCTCGGTCAAGTATGCCGGCACGCCGTGGGAGCTCGGCCTGCCCGAGACCCACCAGGCGCTGCGCGCGAATGATTTGCGCGGCAGGGTAAGGCTGCAGACCGACGGCGGCCTGAAGACCGGCCTGGACGTCATCAAGGCCGCCATCCTCGGTGCCGAGAGTTTCGGTTTCGGCACGGCGCCCATGGTGGCGCTCGGTTGCAAGTACTTGCGCATTTGTCACCTGAATAATTGCGCCACCGGGGTCGCGACCCAGAACAATGTCCTGCGCGTAAAGCACTTTATCGGCCTTCCGGAAATGGTGATGAACTACTTCCGTTTCGTCGCGCGCGAGACCCGCGAATGGCTGGCGAAGCTCGGCGCACGGAGCCTGACGGACATCATCGGCCGGACCGATCTGTTGACCCTGCTCCCCGGGGAGACGGAAAAACAACGGCGTCTGGATCTGCGGCCGGTGCTCTCCGACGGCGGCGTGGACAAGGACAAACCGCAGTTCTGCCAGGTGGCTTACAACACCTCTTTTGACAAAGGAGAGCTGGCGGAACGCATGGTGAAAGACGCCCTGCCCGCCATTGAGAATAAGAAGAGCGGTGAATTCCATTACCGGATTCACAACTACAACCGCTCCATCGGCGCGCGCCTGTCCGGCGAGATCGCCCGGCGTCACGGAAATCAGGGCATGGCGGACGCCCCGATCACCGTCCGGCTCCAAGGCACCGCGGGTCAGAGCTTCGGGGTGTGGAACGCGGGCGGCCTGCATCTCTACCTGGAAGGCGATGCCAACGATTATGTCGGCAAGGGCATGGCCGGCGGCAAGATTGTGATCTATCCGCCGCCGGAGAGCCGCTTCAAGAGCCAGGAAACGACGATCATCGGTAACACCTGCCTGTACGGTGCGACCGGCGGCAAGCTGTTTGCCTCCGGGCTCGCGGGCGAACGCTTCGGGGTGCGCAATTCCGGGGCGCATGCGGTGGTCGAGGGCGTCGGCGACCACGGTTGTGAATACATGACCGGGGGCGTGGTGGCGGTGCTTGGGCCGACGGGTCTCAATTTCGGCGCCGGCATGACCGCCGGTTTCGCCTTTGTGTTGGATCAGGACAATACGTTTGTGGATTGCTACAACCACGAATTGATCGACATCCATCGCATCCATACGGAAGAGATGGAGGCCCATCGCAACTACCTGCGCGGCATGATCTTGGAATTTGTCGATGAAACCGGCAGTCGCTGGGGGCAGTCCATTTTGGATAATTTCGACGATTTCATCGGCAAGTTCTGGCTGGTCAAGCCCAAGGCCGCCGATCTCGAAACGCTGCTGGAAACCCTGCGGCAGGCGGCTTAAAAAGTGAGGGGCGATAAATCAGGGGTGAGGCGTCACGCCTCTCGGAAGCGGGCAGCGTTTGGGTTTGTTCTCCTTAGGCTTCACTCCTCACGCCTCACGGATTAATCACATGCCCAACGTTTATCAATTTATCGAAGTCCCGCGCCAGGATCCGGAAAAGAAACCGGTCGGCGTGCGCATTCATGAGTTCAAGGAAATCTATGGGGAGTATGATCCCGAGGCCGCCGCCGCCCAGAGCGCCCGCTGTCTCGCCTGCGGTAATCCGTATTGTGAATGGAAGTGTCCGGTACACAATTACATCCCGAACTGGCTCAAACTCATCAGCGAGGGCAATTTATTCGAAGCGGCGGAGCTGTCCCACCGCACCAATTCCCTGCCGGAAATCTGCGGCAGAATCTGCCCCCAGGACCGTTTGTGCGAGGGCGCCTGTACCCTGAACGACGGCTTCGGGGCGGTGACCATCGGCGCCGTCGAGAAATACATCACCGATGAAGCCCTGAAGCAGGGATGGCGTCCGGATCTGACCAAGGTTGTGAAAACCGACAAGCGGGTGGCCGTGGTCGGCGCCGGGCCCGCGGGTCTCGGCTGCGCCGACGTGTTGGTGCGCAATGGCGTGGCGCCTACCGTTTTCGACAGTTATTCCGAAATCGGCGGGCTGCTGACCTTCGGGATTCCGCCGTTCAAGCTGGAAAAGGAGGTGGTAAAAACCCGCCGCCGGCTGATGGAGGAAATGGGCGTTGAGTTCGTGTTGAATACCGAGATCGGCAAGGACGTCCCGTTTCGCAAACTCCTTGATGAGTATGATGCCGTGTTTCTCGGGATGGGCGCGTACACCTATATGAAAGGAGGATTTCCCGGCGAGGATTTGCCGGGCGTTTACGAGTCCCTGCCCTATCTGATTTCCAATGTCCGACGCATTTTAAAGCTCGAAAAATCCGAGTCCGAATTTATCGACATGAAGGGAAAACGCGTCGTGGTGCTGGGGGGCGGAGACACCGCCATGGACTGCAACCGCACGGCCGTTCGCCAGGGCGCAGCCGGCGTTACCTGCGCCTATCGGCGCGATGAGGCCAACATGCCGGGTTCGCGCCGCGAGGTCCAAAATGCCAAGGAAGAAGGGGTGGAATTCCTCTGGAACCGGCAGCCGGTCGAAATTGTCGGCAAAGAAAAAGTCGAAGGCGTCAAAGTAGTCACGACCGAACTCGGGCCGCCGGATGCCCGCGGCCGACGCATCCCGCGCCCGGTTTCCGGAAGCGAGGAGTTGATTCCCGCGGATCGGGTCATCATCGCCTTCGGGTTTCGTCCCAGCCCGGCGCCGTGGTTTGGTGAATTCGGTATCGCGCTCGATGAGCGCGACCGGGTCCGGGTCGCCGTCGAAGGTGACTGCAAATTTCAGACCGGCAATCCCAAGGTGTTCGCCGGCGGCGACATGGTGCGCGGCGCCGACCTCGTGGTCACCGCCGTGTTCGAGGGCCGCGAAGCGGCCGAGGGCATCCTGAATTACCTCGGCGTGTGACACGCTGACTACTTAACGCAAAAAGAATCGGAATAGACAGGATTTACAGGATTAACAAGATTAGGGAACCTCTGAATAATACGCTCAACCGCCAAGTCGCCAAGAAAAAAGGTATTGAATATCAAAGAGAAAACTTGGCGTTTTGGCGGTTCAAGTTCAATTAATCAGAACTTCTCTTAGAAAAGAGAGCCAAGAAATTTTCTTTTATCCTGTTAATCCTGTCTATTCTTTGTGCCTTTGCGGTGAAAACTCATAATGAAAGAACTAAAAAATGACCGTCT